>JBDNDT010000226.1:0-5072 GCA_046718985.1 Cytophagales bacterium | reverse complement strand
GAAATGAAGGCTGTCACCCCATTGCTGTTTAACCTCACCGGGGTGATGTCAGCATAGGTCTCTTCTCTAGACAAAAAAACGTTCACTGCTTTTTGACCACTGTCAACTTCTTCAATCAATGAAGGCAAGGCGCGATAAGCATCGGGGCCTACCACCATATCCACCATTTTTTCTTCTTCTAATAGTTTCGCTTTTAAACGTTCAGCCATGCAGCCCAAAACTCCGACAATCATTCCGGGTCTTTTCTTTTTGGCGATGTTGATGTGGTTGAGTCTGTTTCTCACTTTTTGTTCTGCGTTTTCTCTGATCGAACAGGTGTTGAGAAAGACCACATCAGCTTCTTCGAAGTTTGAGGTGGTGTCGAATCCTGCATCAAAAAGCACTGATGAAACGATTTCACTATCAGAGAAATTCATTTGGCAGCCATAGCTTTCGATGTATAGTTTTCTTTTTTTGCCGGTGTTGCTGTCTGCAGTGAGTCTCACCTCATCGGTTGGTGTTTTGTCCTCTGATCTGAGGATTGATATGTCTTGAATGATATTGCTCATGTTTTTAAATCCTGCACAAAGATAAGAATTTCATGACAATTTGTCACGATTTTTGATAAAAGACTCAATACCATGTCTAAATTGCAAGGCATTTAAGAAAAATCTTGCCTATAAGAAAAGAGGAAAAAGAGATGTTTAGTTTTAAATTTTCGCTATTATAATTCACAAACTTGGGTGAATGAACTTGAAAAAGCTTTTGCACACCGCGTGAGTGATGGGAGCCATGGCCTGATAAGGCCAGTGCAAAGCGTTAGCGGCGCACCGAGCGACAGCGAGTGGCGGACAGCACGACCCGATAGGGGCACGCCCAAAATCAAAAAAAATATATTGGCTGTTTGTTGAAATGATACATTTTTTTCATAAAAATCAATTTTGTGAGAGTCATATTAGGTACTATATTGAAGACTTGAATATGTTTTCTTGTCATTTGGGAACATAATTTGACCAAAAAAGAACATTTTTAAGACAATTCCATTATTTTTGTTGGTTTAAAATAGAACTAATCCATTAAATGGAATTTACTGCCGGAATGATAGCCCAAATGGTGGGTGGAAAAATTGAAGGAAATCCTAATTGTTTAATTAGAAACGTAGGGAAAATTGAATCTGCAAATTCAGATGAAATCACCTTTTTATCAAACCCGAAATATGAATCTTATTTATATGAATCAAATGCAGGTGCGGTTTTAATCGGTGAGGATTTTCCCTTAAAGAAATCCGTAAAAGCTACACTCATAAAAGTATCTGATGCTTATTTGGCATTCACTCGACTTTTGGAAGAATATCACAAATTTTTGGTTTTTCAAAAACAAGGTATAGAACAACCTTCATTTATTGCGGAAGGGGTTGAATTGGGAGAAAAGATTTATTTAGGGGCATTTTCTTATGTAGGAAAAGGAAGCAAATTAGGCAACAATGTGAAAATATACCCTAATGTTTACATTGGTGACGAAGTTGTCATTGGCGATAACACTATTATATATTCCGGTGTGAAGGTGTATTCAAAAACCAAAATGGGAAAAAATTGCACTTTGCAATCAGGATCTGTGATAGGAAGTGATGGTTTTGGATTTGCACCACAAACTGACGGGACTTACAAAGCAATTCCGCAGTTGGGGAATGTTGTGTTGGGTGATTTCGTTGATGTTGGGGCAAACACCGTGATAGACTGTGCGACAATGGGTTCAACGGTGATAGGAAAAGGAGTGAAGCTGGATAATTTAATTCAAATTGCTCACAACGTGATGATAGGTGACAACACCGTCATTGCAGCACAAACGGGAATTTCCGGCTCAACAAAAATTGGAAACAATTGCGTGATTGCAGGTCAGGTAGGCATTGTAGGTCATTTGCAGATTGCTGCAAAAACCAAAATAGGGGCTCAATCAGGTGTTTCTAAAACGATTGAAACAGAAGGCACTGCCATTCAAGGCAGTCCGGCATTTGAATATAGACAAAATTTGAAATCACAATCCATTTTTAGAAAACTGCCCGAATTGCAAAAACGAATAGCTGAATTGGAAGAAAAAATAATAAATTTGTCGGCGAAGTCTAAAAATGACCAGCCATCATAAACTCTGCTTTTGAAACAAGAAATGAACGAAAAACAACACACCATTAAGAAATCCGTCACACTTTCAGGTGTAGGTTTGCACACGGGAGTGAAGTGCAATATGACATTTTTGCCGGCAAAACCCAATCATGGTTTCAAATTCCAAAGAATTGATCTCGAAGGTCAACCAATTATCGAGGCAGATGCTGATTTAGTGGTTGATACTTCGAGGGGCACAACATTAGAGAAAAGTGGGGCAAGAGTACACACAGTTGAACATGTTCTAGCATCATTGGTGGGTTTAGAGGTTGATAATGTGCTTATTCAACTAGACGGTCCTGAACCTCCCATCATGGATGGTAGTTCTGCCAAATTTGTGGAAGCCTTGAAAGATGCAGGTTTTGAGGAGCAAAATGCTTTTAGAAATTTTATTGAAATAAACGAAAGTATTTTTTACAAAGAATCAGGTAGAGATGTTGAGCTGGCAGCCTTGCCATTGGACGATTATCGTTTGACAGTGATGGTTGATTATAACTCAAATGTTTTGGGTAGCCAACATGCTTCAATCACGAATATTTCACAATTCACCAAAGAAATTTCTTCATGTAGAACTTTTTGTTTTTTACATGAGCTTGAGATGATGGTTAAAAACAACCTCATCAAAGGTGGAGATTTAGACAATGCCATCGTTATAGTTGACAGAGTAGTTTCTGAAGAGGAACTTGAGAGTTTGGCCAAGTTGCTCAACAAACCTAAAATAGAAGTCAGAAAAGAAGGAATTCTTAACAATGTCGAATTGAGGTTTAAGAATGAACCCGCCAGGCATAAGTTGTTGGATTTGATAGGAGATTTAGCACTTGTAGGGAGACCCATCAAAGCCCAGATTTTAGCTGCAAGACCGGGGCATGCGGCAAATGTTGCATTTGCCAAAAAAATCAAGAAGCACATTGTTGATTTGGCTCAAAAAGGCAATCATCCGGCGTTTGATCCAAACCAACCACCAATCATGGATGCCAATCAGATATACAAAATGTTGCCCCATGAATATCCTTTCAAAATGGTGGACAAAATTGTTTATTTGGATGAAACAGTGGTTGTTGGGGTTAAAAATGTGAGCATCAACGAGCCTTTTTTCCAAGGACATTTTCCAGGGAATCCTGTTTTTCCTGGTGTTTTTCAGCTTGAAGGTATGGCTCAAACCGGTGGTGTTTTGGTGTTGAACAGCACCAGTGACCCTTATAATTACTGGACTTATTTCTTGGGTGTTGAAGAATGCAAATTTAGAAAAATGGTGATGCCCGGTGACCAAATTGTTTACAAAGGAGAGTTGCAAGGTCCTGTGAGGAGAGGTTTTGTGAAAATGAAGTTTGAAGCCACAGTGAATGGAAATTTGGTCTGTGAAGCAATGCTTTCAGCAGCAATAGTTAAAAAGAATTAAGAAAATTTATACCCAATTTTAGATATGAATCAGCCACTGGCTTTTATTCACCCACAAGCAAAAATCGCCAATAATGTTGTTATTGAGCCGTTTGCAGTTATCCATAAGAATGTAGAAATTGGCGAAGGCACTTGGATTGGCTCACATGTGACGGTCATGGAAGGTGCAAGAATTGGCAAAAATGTGAAGATTTATCCCGGTGCAGTGATTTCAGGACCACCTCAAGACTTGAAGTTTGAAGGAGAAGACACTTTATGTTACATCGGTGACAATACCACAATCAGAGAATGTGTGACGGTGAATCGAGGAACTAAAGATCGCTGGGAAACAAGAATAGGGAAAAACTGCTTGCTCATGGCCTATGTTCACGTTGCTCACGATTGCTTTATAGGTGATGGTTGCATTTTGGCAAATGTGGTTCAATTGGCAGGTCATGTGGTTGTGGAAGACTATGCGATTTTAGGAGGTGCAACTGTGATCCATCAATTCACAAAAATTGGTGCTCACAGCATTTTAGCCGGAGGTTCATTGGTTAACAAAGACATCCCACCTTACACAAAAGCGGCTAGATACCCGATAAGTTATTGCGGCATCAACTCTGTCGGGCTGAGAAGAAGGGGATATAGCAACGACAAAATAAATGAAATTCAAGACATTTATCGTGTGCTTTATCTCAGAGGTCACAACAACACCATTGCTACACAAAAAATTGAATTGGATTTTCCTGCATCTTCCGAGCGTGATGAAATTTTGAACTTCATCAAGGGTTCGAAGATGGGTATCATGAGTGGGTTGAGAAAAAACAGAATGGCTGAATAATTTATGGCACTGATTGTTCCGGTAAAAATCAATAAGGTCTCTGATTTGAGCAATGCCAGGTTCGTGGCCGGAATGGGGGTTAGTGCTGTTGGTTTTAAGATTAAATCAGATGATTTAGAGTTTTCTGCAAAAAACTTTAAATCTATCATGTTGTGGCTGTCAGGAGTTGAATTTGTTTTAGAGTTTGATCAAGTTGCTGATAAAGATTATATAAATCAGCTTACACAAGAATTAGATTGCAACACCATAGAGATTCCAATTTCATCTTATCAAAAATTGCAATCAGGGTTAAACAATGACTTAAAAGTGATTTTAAGTGTTCAACCGGATGACGTGATCAAAGTTGAACAATCTGAGAATCTTTGTTTGCATTTTAAACAAGTTGATTTGGAATTTGCTAAAGAAAAAGCAAACGCTTTTTCGATGTTCACTTTTGAAGAAAATATAAAAATTGAAAAGATTATAGATTTTGCTTCAAACCACTCTTTCAAGTATATCTGCTTTGAAAGTGGAACAGAAACGGCACCGGGTATGCCTGATTTTGGAATATTACCTGAGATTTTGGAAGCATTAGAAGATCAAGCATGAAACATGCCCTTCTTTTTTCAGCTTTCTGTTTTTTAATTAAACTCCATGCTCAAGATACTGTTGTTTTCAAGAAGTTTTGGCCAAATGAGGTTGAACTGAAAAGTTGGCTTTCAATCAATTTCCCTTCA
>JBDNDT010000225.1:0-5109 GCA_046718985.1 Cytophagales bacterium | reverse complement strand
CAATCACCATTTAAATCACCAACTTCAACTCCAAAGCCAGTCTCACCATTTCAGCAGCATTTTTTACTTTCATTTTTTTCATCATGTTGGCTCTGTGATTATCAACTGTTCTGACAGAAAGTTTTTCTTTTTCAGCAATTTGTTTGCTACTCAAGCCATCAATGATATATTTCATAATCACTCTTTCTTTTCTAGAAAGCGCTAAAATGCCTCCATTTCCATCTTCGAAAGATCCTTTTCTTCTTTTAGAGACTAAACCATCAACCAATAAACTGGCAATTCCACTATTGAAATATTTCTCACCTGCCGCAATTTTTTTAATGGCATCCACCATTTCTTGTTTTGTGGTATCTTTCAGCAAATATCCATAAGCTCCTGCTTCCACTGATTTCACCACATAATCTTCATTATGGTGCATAGAAAGCACCAGAGTTTTTGTTGCTTTAAACTGTTTGTCAACTATTTTTGCCGCCTCGATTCCATTCATCTTCGGCATGCTTACATCAATGATGAGAATTTCCGGAGCCAATTCTCTCACTTTTTCAACAGCTTCGATGCCGTTCGATGCCTCTCCAATCACCACAATACCAGGCTCGTCTTCTAAAATAGACTTTACACCCTTTCTGAAAATGGTGTGATCATCGGCTAAAACTACCCTTATGCTTTGCATAAATTTGGTTTGTATTGGTTTATGTTATTGATGTCATGATTGCATTTGACTCAAAGGTATAAGAATTTTTATTTTTGTGCCAATTTTTGGTTTTGAAATTATCTCAAAATCACCTCCTAACAGTGATGAACGTTCTCTCATGTTCTCGATTCCATACCCACTTTTACTTTTTGTGTTTTTCCTTTTAATAGATGTGTTGAAGCCAATTCCATTATCAATAACACTCATTTCAAGCGTGTTTTCTTCTTCAAACAACATCACTTCGATTGTCTCTGCTTGAGAATATTTTATCGAGTTATTTAATGCTTCTTGACAAATTCTGTACAAACCTATTTCAATGTTCGACCCATATCTTTTCAATCTTCCAACATTTGTGTTAAAAACTATCTCTATTCCTGAACGGATTGATAGTTCTTTACTCAAAATCTGCAATGCTGATGGCAATCCGAAATCTTCTAAGACTGATGGCATCAGGTTGAAAGTAATGTTTCTGACTTCAGCAATTGTATCAAGCATTAATTTATCAAACTCTTTGCCCTCATCTGTGTTTTGGATGGAATATTTTCTTGAAAGCTTTTCATAATATAATTTCATCGCACTCAATGACTGACCTAAACCGTCATGCAAATCTTTAGCAATTCTTTTTCTTTCGTTTTCTTGCCCATCACCAATGCGAGTGACCTTTCTTTCTTAAATAACAACTCATTTTCCAGTTTTTTCTTTTCGTTTTCTGCCAATTTTAGTTCTGTATTTTTCAGGTTATTATAAGCTTTTTCAAGTTCATCATATAAAAACTTGGTATGTCTTTCTGATTCTAAAATTTTAATGAATGATGTTTTTATTTGAATCACTGCCGGACGGAAAATAAAAAGCCCCTCTAACAACAGAACAAATAAGGTAGCAACAACAATGTAAATTTCTATTTTTTTTATTCGTTCAACTTTTTGCATTGATTCAAAGTCATATTGATAAACGATTTCATCCATTGTGTCTAAAAAAATGAATTCATGGTCTAAAATACTGTCTCTTGAAAGATAAGCTCTTTCTTTTGGCATAATGTCCACAGAATCTAGTATCCTATGAATGTTTCTGGAAAGAATTTCGTATCGTGGATGTGCCTTTTCGAAAAGTTCTTTAATTTCTTTGCTGTTGTTGGTGTGGTAATTGTGTTCGGGCATGTTACCTGTCATTAGACCGAAGTGATGTTTATCCCAGTTGGTTATAAACCTTTCCAATCTTTCCAGATAATATTTTTTTTCTTCCTGTGTCAATTTAATTTCACTATTGGTGAGTATAAGCACTATTTTCACCATTCCTTGACTTTGAAAACGTTGACGACCTGAAAGATTCACTATTTTAGAATCAAATTGAAGGTCTTTTACGGCATTTTGGATGATGAATTGAGAAAGCACTGTAAAAAATGCAATCAACACTAAAGCAGTCAAATATAGCCTGGATAACCTTTTCCAAGGTTCTTGTTTTGGGCTAAGCTCATCCATATATCTTGATTAATAGTTTAAAAAACAAATCTATATCTAATACCTGATATTCTCAAAAGTGTTTTAAGTCGAAAAAGAGAACTATTAAATGACCTTGAAGTGTTTGAATTTGTTTTGAACCCCATCGCAACAAGGATTGAGGCTTTGTTTGAGCTCCTTTTTTGAGAAGCGTAGCGGAACAAAAAAGAGCGAGTGCCGAAAGCCTGGACGCCCTAAGGCGGGTTGCCCAAAATCAAAAAATTTAATTCCTAGATAGTTCTTTGAAATTATACTTTTCAATAAACTGATGAATATGTCGAAACCAACTATGATGCTGAACGGTCAAAACCATAAAAACTGTCCATGCGGCACCTCCAATATACAACATTCTTCCCACTTCGTTTGATAGTAATGCATGAACCCAAATAATCAAGGAAAACAACCAAAATGATAGGTTAAGTTTCTTGAAAATGGTGCTTCTGAATGTTTTATCATAAAGAGAAAAAACTCCTAAAATGTTAATTAATGAGAAAACACCTAAAACGGTACACAATTCACCAACACCTCTCAAATTGAAAATTCTCAACACTGATAGCCAAATAACTTGAAAATGGTCTAAGTCTTTTTCAACACTGCTAAACATGGGGGTGTTGGTCTTGAAATCAACGTAATATCTCACCAAAACAGCCAAAGAAACTCCTAAAATTGTAGAGAAAACGAGTTTAAAAACATTTTTTTTGCTTGCTCCTAAAACAATCAAGGGAACAAAAAAAATAAAAGATTCTTTTGCCAAAAAACCCAAAATCACACTCACTAAAATGAGGTGGGTATTTTTGATTAAAACTCCCAACCACAGTGCTGATATGAGAAGAATGTATAAACTGTCTGTGTATGGCAAGCCGGAAATGATGCTTCCCCAACGACCAGCTAACAGAAAAACCATAGTGCCGGCAAAACTTAAAAAGGAATTTAGGCTGTAAAAATTACAAATCTCAAAAATAATCAGACCAGCCAATGACATAAATACTACGTTCACAATTAAAAAACCCAGTCTTAAAGGTGCATCGCTTTGGGTTCTTTTTTTCCAAACTTGGGAATATACACTCTCAAAAGGTAAGGTCACTGTTTTTGCCATGAAAGGAACAAGCACTCGATATCTTCTCACCAAGCTTTGGTCTTCAAAATCAGCATTTGCAATAGACATATAAGTTTTGACATCAGGATTATCGAAATAATCATCTGAAAGCATTAAATTATATGCACTGCCAAAAATGAACGACATAAAAATGCAAAACATCCAAAAACGATTTTTCAACTTATTCATATTTCTTGGATTATAAACTCTGATAGCACTTTTTTAATATCATTACCGACCGTTCGATTTCTTCAATTGTGTTAAACATTCCGAAAGAAAATCGAATGGTGGTGGTTTCAGAACCCGGGTTCAAAGCATTTAAAACATGTGAACCAATTTGACTTCCACTTGAACATGCACTTCCACCTGAAGCGTCCAATCCCTCAATATCCAACTTAAAAAGCAACAAATCATCAATATGTGAGTTTGGAAATGAAAGATTGATGATTTTTGGACTGCATAACTCACCCAATCCAACACCATTAATTTGCACTTCAGGAATTTCTTGCTGAACCAAATTTAAAAAATGTGATTTCAATTTTTGTAACTGTATGAATCTATGCTCTTGTTCTTTGACAAACAAGTCCAGGGCTTTTGCAAGTCCAACAATGCCTATCAAGTTTTCAGTTCCTCCCCTGAAGTTTCTTTCTTGTGCTCCACCGAAAATGAAAGGATCAATAGGATTTCTTAAATATAAAAAACCAATACCCTTAGGACCATAAAACTTATGAGCCGACCCCACAATAGCATCCGCATTGAATTGTTGAAGGTCTATGGGATAAAGCCCCAATGTTTGAACCGTGTCGCATAAGAAAAAGGCATCTTCTTGACGACAAAGTGATGCAATTTTTTCAACCGGACTGAGATTACCAATTTCATTGTTAGCATGCATCAAACAGACCAACACATTATCATAAAGTTTGAGTTGCTGTTCCAAATCTTCTAAAATCACTTCACCCTTTTCATTCAATTTAACAAAAGTGACACTCGTGCCATACAACTTTTGTACATGTTCAACTGTGTGTAAAACGGCATGGTGTTCAATTGGCGAGGTGATGATATGTTTGATTTTTTGATATTCCGCCAAAGACCTGATCACTGTGTTGAGACTTTCTGTTGCCCCTGAGGTGAAAAAGATTTCAGCAGGAGAAGCATTTAATGCCGTTGCTACTGTTCTTCTGCATTTTTCTATCAATGCTTTGGCTCTAAGCCCCATAAAATGTATTGAAGAAGGATTTCCGAACTCACTTTTCATGATTTCAGTCATCACTTCCACCACTTCCGGATGCATTGGGGTGGTTGCCGCATTGTCAAGATATATCCTTGTTTTATCACTCATGCTTTAAATCTATCGTGAAGTTTTCTATTTTGGCAAAAAAATAGAGGAATGGCAAATATACATGGAGTTTTGGTAGAAACATTGCGTCAAATCCCTGATGATAGAGGTAGGATTATGCACATCATGAAAAGTTCTGACCCTGCATTTGAAAAATTTGGAGAAGTTTATTGCTCAACAGTTTATCCCGGTGTGGTGAAAGGTTGGCACATCCACGATTTGATGACCTTGAATTATGTGGTATTAAAAGGTATGATAAAATTTGTACTTTTCGATGAAAGAGCGGATTCGCCGACCAAAGGAAACATACAAGAAGTTTACATGGGTCAACATAATTATGTGCGTGTCACCGTTCCCCCGAGAGTTTGGAATGGCTTCATGGGCATAGGAACTGAAGAAGCTTTGGTGATTAATTTCACAGACAGTCCACATGACCCGAATGAAATTCACAGACTTGACCCTCACAACGGTGGAATTCCTTATTCTTGGG
>JBDNDT010000224.1:0-5116 GCA_046718985.1 Cytophagales bacterium | reverse complement strand
GCACTTTTTTATGGTCATCATAGGCCCTGGTGTGGTGTCTAAAACTATGGAGGCTGACATCCCTGAAAAGGCTGACAATGCTCCTATCAAGGCTGAAAGAACCAACATGATTGATAATTTATTGGTTAAAAGATATGCTGTTGAAGCAGGGATGATGAGCATTGAAACCACCAAAATCACACCCACTGATTGCAATGATGAAACAATTGAAATAGAGAGTAGAAACATTAAAAAATAATGCACCAAAGAGGTAGAAACTCCCATGGTATCAGCGATTGTAGGGTCGAAAGTTGAGACAAAAAAATACTTAAAAAAACAGACCAAACTCAACAACACAAACAGCCCTATGCTCAATGTCAGCCACAAATCTTGATTGGTGACCCCAAGCACATTACCAAACAAAAAGTCTTTCATGTCCAAATGTACACCTTGCCGTTTGGTGAGCCAAGAAATTCCGACAATTCCGATTGAAAACATAGCGGTGAAAACAATTCCAACCGAAGAATCATCCTTTGTAGGAGAATTTCTTTGTATGAATGTGATTAAAAATGAAGTAGTTAAACCGGCAACAACGGCTCCTAGAAACAATGACAAGCTATCATACCCGAACCAATAATAAGCTAACACAACTCCGGGCAACACTGAATGTGAAAGTGCATCGCCAATCAAAGCCATTCTTCTCAAAGTCACAAAAACACCTAACAAACCGCATGTGACACCCACCACCAAAGAAGCTAAAAATGCTCTTTGTATATATTCAAATTGCAAATACTCAATCATCTTTCAAATTTATGTTTTTTTGGCATTTCAACATATATCTAGGTGTATTTAGATTTTTGATCTATGACTCTTAACCTATTACTAGTTTGTTATAATCAACAATTAAAAGAATGTATGATGTTAAAAAATGAAAAACACAAAACCTGAATAAACTGATAATTTGATAGTTACAACTCGTATATTAGTAAACAAAAAATGATTCCAGATAACATTTGTTAAGAATCTTAATTCACTAAAGTTCACAAACTAGCATTTGAATTTATTTTTTCATTAATTTGCAGGATAGCTGCAAGTAGTTTTTTTTCCCAAATTTAAAATAATATGAGATTCATTTTCATCAGCGCCCTAACATTAGTTTTCTGTTCTTTCTTAGTTGTTTCTTGCGGAAAAAAGAAAAAGGAAACCGTTCAAGAAGAAGTGATAAAAGTTGACACTGTCAAAAAGGAATTATCGCAATTGTTAAATCAAATTGACGAGAAAGAATTTGTTGGTGGCACTATTTATAAAATTGACTGCAAAATTCAAGCAAAAGATGCTGTCGAAGACTTTTCGGTTTTTGAGATTTTGTTAAAAAATCAAGAAAACAAAGTCATTAAAAAAATCAGACCTGACAAAACAGGGAAATTTAAATTTAGAAAAGTAGAACCGGGAAATTATAAAATTGCTCTTGACACTACATCAACATCTTTGATTTCATGTACTTACAGAATTACAAAAGATGTAGAAGTGAAAATAAAAGAAGAAATTAAAGAGAGATTTGAAATCGGCAACACCCTGACCAAAGAAGAAATTAACGAAAGAAGGGTTTCTTTGATTTCAAAAGATTCTTTGATTTCATCAAAAGGCCAAACGGTAAACATCAAAACATCCAACAAAGAAATAGAAGGGGCAATGTTGTTTTTGGTTGACGGAAACAACAAAATTGTTCAAAAAAGACCTATCAAAAATGGTGGCTTGGCAATTTTCACTAAGCTTGCCCCGGCAAATTACAACATCATTCTGAAAGAAAAACCAAAGAATGTCACAGCTTCGGTTGTTTATGTGAAGCCCGTTCAAATTGCTGAAGAAAAACCTAAAGAAGTGAATTTCAAAGAAGGTGATATTATTCCTTTAGATTTGTTAAAAACACTTTCATTTGCCAGTTTTTCAAGCGACAGTGTGAAAGGTGCTTATGCAGGAACTGTTAGCAACAAAACCACCAAAAAAGCCGTTAGCGGTCAAACCGTATATTTAGCAGATGCAACCGGAAAAATCACTCATGCTTACTCAACAGGAAAAGACGGAGGTGTAAGCTATTCAGGAATCAGCGAAGGAGTCAATTATATTTTCACACAGAAACAATCAAATTTCCAATTCATTAGGACAAAAAAAGCTGAACCTAAACCTATTGAAGAAGAAAAACCAAAAGTGGTGGAAGAGTTGCCAAAACAACGATCTGTTGAAGAGTTTTTTGCTAAGCCTTCAAAAACAATGAAAAGCACAAATGTGACTCCTGTTGAAAAACAAATTAAACCGGTTGAGCAAATAGTGACAGAAGATTATTCTGATGCTGTCACCATTTACAAAAGAGGATTGGAAAGATTAGAAAACTATGACTATGAAGGTTCGATTGAAGACTTTTCAAAAGTGATAGATATGAAGCCAAATTACACTGATGCCTACATGAATCGAGCAGAGGCAAAAGAAGCTCTTTCTGATTTTGAAAGTGCCATTGAAGATTATGACAAAGTGTTGGAGTTCGCACCAAACGATATTCCTGCTCTATATAAAAGAGCATTAATGAAAAACGAAATTGGTGATTATGAAGGCGCTATCATTGATTTGAATCAGGCTATTGAGTTATACCCTACATATTCTTATGCTTATTTTTACAGAGGTGTAGCATATAATCACTTGCAAAATTATGATGCAGCTATTGAAAACTACAGCAAAATGTTGGAATTGACGCCCAACGTGGCTGAGGGGCATTTCAACAAAGCAGCAACTTATTTTGAAATGATGAAATACAAAGAAGCTTTAGACGAGTATAACAAAGCATTGGAATTGGAGCCAAATGATGGTGAAGCTTACTTACATAGAGGTCAAACACATTCGATTATGGGAAATTTCATCGCAGCTTCTAAAGATTTCGACAAAGCTATAGAGTATAACCCAAATTTGGTTGAGGCTTACTATGAAAAAGCAAACATGAAATATGCCTTAGGTGATGTAAACACTGCTAACAGAACTTACAATGAAGTGGTTCAAAAGTTCCCTAACGATTATCAAACATGGTATCACAGAGCAATGTTTTTTGTTCAAAATAAAGAGTTTGAAAAAGCTAAGGCAGATTTAAACAAAAGCATCAGTATTTATAACAAAGATCCTGAGTTGTTTTATCAAAGAGCAAAAGTGAACAAAGAATTAAAAAACAAAACAGAAATCTGTGATGATGTGACAAGAGCCAAAGAACTTGGGTATGTGGACGCACCCGGAATGGAAGGCGAATTAGAAAAAATGATTAAAAAGCATTGCAAGAATAAAAAATAATAAATTGCGATTCTGTTTTCAATGAAATTTATAAAAAGAATTTTTTTAGAAGATAAAATTGTGCTGAGTGTGATATTGCTCAGCGCAATTGTCATTTTTTTACATGCTTTTGACCAACACCCTAGTTTTGCCAAAATTCTGGAGATACTAGATTATGTTATCACTTTATTTTTTATCATTGAAGTGGTTGTCAATATTTTTGAATATGGATGGAAAGACTATATCAAAAGTGGTTGGAATAAATTTGATTTCTTTGTTGTGGTTGCTTCTTCGCCATCACTTTTGTTCGCCTTTGACGACTTAAACGAATTGGGTGTTGAAGCGATTTTGATATTAAGATTATTCAGAATTTTCAAATTTTTCAGATTCCTAAGATTTGTTCCCGGAATAGAACACCTTTTAAATGGAATCCAAAGAGCCATTAAATCATCAGTGTTGGTGATTTTAGCATTTTTTGTGTTCATAGTAGTCCTCTCGATTATCGGTTGTGTTTTATTCAAACATATCGAGCCTGAAAACTTTGGTAATCCACTAATTTCTATGTATTCAATGTTTAAGGTTTTCACTGTTGAAGGCTGGTATGAAGTTCCTGATAATATTGCCGAACACGTTTCTCCTCCTACTGCATTTTTTGTTAGATTCTTTTTCTCATTCATTTTGATTGCTGGTGGGATTTTTGGACTTTCACTGGTGAACTCTATTTTTGTTGATTCAATGGTGAGTGACAGCAATTCTGATTTGGAATGCAAAATTGACGAATTGAACAAAAAAATAGAAAAACTCACTGAAATCATCACTAAAAATAATTCAGAAACAAACAATCTGTGATGCACATTCTTCTGGTTCATCAATATTTTTTATCAAACAATCAAGGCGGAGGTTCAAGATTCAACGAATTAACTAAGTTTTGGCAACAAAAAGGTGTCAAAATCACAGTAATTTCAGGAATGGTGCATTACAACACCGGTAAGAAAGATGAAGCTTACAAGGGAAAAAAGTTTGTAAAAGAAGTGAATGAAAATGGCATTAACGTTTGGCGTTGCCATGTTTCGGAATCTTACAACAGTCACTTTCTAGGGCGTCTTTGGGCCTATTTTTCTTTCGTTTTTTATGGTACGTGGTGTGCATTCTTTAAAGCCAAGGAAAATTATGATTTGGTTTTGGTCACCTCCCCTCCTCTCTTTGTCGGAATCATGGCCTTGCTCATTTCGAAATTTAAAAAAATACCTTTTGTTTTCGAGATTAGAGACTTGTGGCCTGAATCTGCCATAGATACCGGTGTTTTGACCAACAAAACGATTATAAAACTTTCATTTTGGCTTGAAAAACTGATTTATAAAAAGGCATCTCTTATCAATTGTTTGACTCCGGCATTTGAAAGCAAGTTAATAGAAGAAAAAAATGTACCTAAATCAAAAGTGGTGATGATTCCAAACGCTGCTGATTTTTCAATCGCTGAGAGTTTACAAGGAAATTTTGATCCAATAGAATTCAGGAAAACATTGGGTTGGAACGGAAAATTAGTGATTCTTTATGTTGGTGCGCATGGTGTAGCCAATCATTTGATTCAGGTGTTGCAAACTGCCGAATTGTTGAGTGAAACAAATGTTCACTTTGTGTTGATCGGAGATGGAATGCAGAAAAAAATGCTTATGGAAACAGCACTCCAGAAAAACCTCAAAAACGTAGAGTTTTTGAGTCCTGTTTCAAAACAAGATATTTTCAAATATATATCTGCTTGTGATATTGGAGCATCAGTGTTAAAAAATGTGGACACATTCAAAACGGTTTATTCAAACAAGACATT
>JBDNDT010000223.1:0-5118 GCA_046718985.1 Cytophagales bacterium | reverse complement strand
AGATTTTCTTATGACATCTATGCCAAAAATGTAGGCTTGGTTTACCATCACCGTGAGTTTTTGAACTATGAGCAAAATCTGAGCGGAGGTGGCTTGCGCTGTGACAGTGTGATTCAGTTTGGCTCTAAGGTGGTGTGGACATTGAGGGATTTTGGCAATGAGTGATCGAAAGTGTTGGGCTTTGGGATTGCTTTTTTTCATGTCGTTGAATTTTTCATCGGCACAAGATTTTTACCTCGTTTATTTCAAAAACAAAAAAGGCAGCATTGGCAGCTTAGACAAGCCTGAGGAATTGTTGACTGAAAAATCTTTAACAAGAAGAAAAAAGCATTCAATTCCATTAGACAGTAGCGATTTGCCTGTTTCTGAGGTATATGTGAATCAATTGAGAGATGCCGGGTGGGAAGTTTTCAGCACTTCACGTTGGTTGAATGCGGCATTGTTAAATGTTCCTCCCGGTGTTGTGCCTGAAATCGAATTGAACTTTGTGTCGAGGGTAAGGCCTGTGTTGAGATTTCCCCAGCAAAGACAGGAAAAAGCGAGGGAAAGCCATTTTGGATCAAAAAGAGAAGAAAACTTTGATTACGGAAACGCCAAAACCCAAATTGAGTTGATGGGTGGAGAGTTGTTGCACAACAAAGGATTCAAAGGGCAGGGGATGACCATTGCGGTTCTTGATGGAGGGTTTAGCAATGTAGCCAATATGCTAGCTTTCAAGCATTTGTGGGATGAAGGAAGGGTGTTGGATACTTATGATTTTTATGGTCGTGCCAAAGAAGTCTCCAACATCAGCGTTACTCATGGCACCTCCGTACTTTCATTGATGGCTGCCAATTTGCCGGGTCAATTGATGGGTATGGCACCGGATGCCAATTATTTGCTTTATCGCACAGAAGTAGTGGCTTTTGAATATCCGGTTGAAGAGGTGTTTTGGGTGATGGGTGCAGAAAGAGCAGACAGCATGGGCGCAGACCTTATCAATTCTTCATTGGGTTACACTGAATTTGATAACCCGGAATTCAATTACAGTTATGCTGACTTGAACGGCAAAACATCAATTGTTAGTTTTGGAGCTAAAATGGCTGCTCGAAAAGGAATTTTGGTGTGTAACAGCGCCGGAAATTATGGAGCCAGGGCTTGGAGATACATTAACACCCCGGCTGACACTGATTCGATTTTGGCTTGTGGTTCTGTGAACTCAACAGGACAAAAAGCAGCAAGCAGTTCTTTTGGGCCTACAGCTGACGGAAGAACCAAACCTGATGTTGCCGCTATGGGACAAAATGCCTTTTATGCACTCACAGGTGGCGGGGTTTCAACGGCGAGTGGGACATCTTTTGCTTCGCCCTTGGTTTGTGGTTTTGTCGCATGTGTATGGCAGCAATATCCAGAAATGACCGCTCAAGAACTGATTGATGCTATCAAAAAAAGTGGGAACAACGCCAAAAATCCAAACAATGAATTGGGTTGGGGAATTCCGAGGTATCAATTTTTGCTCGGGAAAACAGGAAAACTGAGTAGGGCTTTGAAGATTTATCCCAATCCGCTGACTTCCGGTGCCGATTTATTTGCAAAAATTGAACCTTCAAATGATTTTGAAGCAGAATTTAGTGTGTTTGATATATCAGGCAAATTATGTTCAAAGTTGAAATTGATTCCAACTGATACTGAACATGACTTTAGGCTTTCACCCGTTTTAAATCTAAATCCCGGAATGTATATCCTCAAAGCACCTAGTCTGGGAGTGAAAAGATTAGTGGTGTTGTGAGGAATTTGTTTAATACTTTACTTTTTCGGTTAGGCATTGTGTTAATCCTCAACACCAATGTCAATGATTCAAGCTCATATTGAGTATGTCGAGATTTTAATAGCTTTTTTTAACTTTTAAATCATAATGAATCTTCACAAGCTTTGAATTAAATCTTAGCTGAAAAGCTATATCTAAGTGAAGCAGATTAGCTGTTTGAACTATTTTTAATTAGGTTTTACGTTTTATAGTGTTTGCTTTTCTGCCCTTGCTTTCTTTAGTTTGTGTTATGGAAAAGTTTGTGGTTTCAGCAAGGAAATATAGACCAAGTAATTTCGATTCTGTCGTGGGTCAAGGACATATCACCACCACCTTGAAGAACGCCATCAAAAACCAACATCTTGCACAGGCATTTTTGTTTTGCGGTCCTAGAGGGGTTGGCAAAACCACCTGCGCCAGAATTTTAGCAAAAACTATCAACTGCACCAATCTTCAAGAAGATGGGGAAGCTTGCAATGAGTGTGATTCTTGCAGAAGCTTCAATAATCAAGCCTCTTTAAACATTCATGAGTTAGATGCCGCATCAAACAACTCTGTTGACGACATCAGAAGTTTGGTTGAGCAAGTTAGGTTTCCGCCTCAACACGGAAAATATAAAATTTACATCATAGATGAGGTGCACATGTTGAGTACCTCTGCTTTTAATGCTTTTTTGAAGACATTGGAAGAGCCACCTAGTTATGCCATTTTCATTTTAGCCACCACAGAAAAGCATAAAATCATCCCGACAATTCTTTCTCGGTGTCAAATTTTTGATTTCAACAGAATTTCAATTGGTGATATGTCGCACCACTTGGCAAAAATTGCCCAGAAAGAAAAGATTGAAATTGATCAAGATGCTTTGCATCTGATTGCTCAAAAGGCAGACGGAGGTTTGAGAGATGCACTCTCTATCTTTGACCGTCTAGTGACTTATTCATTGGGTCAAAAGGTGACTTATCTTGATACTATCAAGAATTTACATATCTTAGATTACGATTATTATTTCAAAGTGCTCGACTTTGTGAGCGATGAAAATGCACCGGAGGTCTTGGTGTTGTTGGATGAGGTATTGAAACAAGGCTTTGACGGTCATAACTTCATTGTTGGCTTGGCAGAGCATGTCAGAAATGTGTTGATGTGTAAGTTCCCTAAAACTGTGAGTTTGTTGGATGTTTCAGAAAATGTGGGAAAGAAATATATTGAGCAGGCGCAAAAACTTGAAGAGGGTTTTTTGATGACGGTTTTGAATATCGCCAACCAGTGCGATTTAAGTTATAAATCAAGCAAAAACCCGAGGTTGCACATTGAGATTGCACTTTTGAAAATGACAAAAATCAGGCAAGCATTGGTGTTGGCTGATGAATTAAAAAAAAAAGACTAGCTAAAGACAGTTCAAAAGGAGAGGTATTGACACCTCAATCGCCTGAAGTGGATAAAAAATCCATTGATAAGGTTCATTTTGAAGTTCCCAAAGAGAAAATCAAGATACCAAGCCTCAAAGATATTGAAGAAGCTCGAGATGGTTTGAAAAATGAGGTTGAAGACAAAGGGAATTTACAAGTGAATGAACCTGTGGAAGTCATAGATTTGTCTTATGCACAACCCAGTGATGTTGATGAATACAAATTAAATGAAGCTTGGGAAAAGCTTAAAGAGCATTTTTCAAGTTCAGGACTGATTAGTTTGGAGGTGATTTTGAATCGGCCAATTGAAAAAACAGGGATAGGTGAAATCACGCTAACCTTAGAAAATGAAATTTTGAAAGACAATTTCGATAAGAATCGTTCAGAAATTCACCGCCATTTCAGAAAGTTTTTAAATTCAGGTTTGTGGAATATCAACGCTGTGGTAGGGAAATCTACTACTCATTTCAGTACCCCTCATTTGCTTACACAGCAAGAAAAGATGCAGTTAATCATTGATAAGTATCCCGCCTTCGATGAATTGAGAAAGGTTTTAGGCTTGGAATTGGAATCTTAAAACCTAACTTTAATGTTCCTGTATCCTAAACTGAGAAAATGAATCTCGTTTAAAAATAGGATATTTTAAGTATTTACAAATTTTTTTTAATTGTGTTTTTCTTAGGTTGATTTGCAGTTTTTTAATCGAAATTAGATTTTTTTTATTGTAAATCAGTTTTTTAATTGCTTTGTGTTGATTGATATTTTTATAGTATTTAAACAATACATATTTTTTGGTTAATTATAATGTTTGTAATTTTCAAAGAACTGCTTTAGTTTTGTGACATCTAAACAGTGATTTTATGTTTGATTTATTCGCAAAACCCAAAGAAAGAAAAGAAAGAGGACATTTAGCCAATTTGGCTGCACTTTCAAAAGTGGACGGGAAACTTGATGCACATGAAATGGCATATTTATACAAAATCGGAAAAAAATTCGGGTTCAATTCAAATGAAGTAGAAAGAATTGTTGACAATGCAGACATCAATTTTTTAGCTATTCCTGAAGGCAGAGAAGATAAGTTGAATCACTTGATGGACAGCTTAGAAATGTTGCTTGCTGATGGAAAAATTGAGGAGGAAGAATTGGATTTTGTGACCAATTTTGCGCAGAAATTAGGTTTTAAATATGAAATTGCCGGTGTGTTGGTGAGGAAAATGGCAATGGAGATGCAATTGGGAAAAACAAGAGAAGAAGTGAAGATTAAGATAGAACCATTTTTAATGTATTAAGAGATTTAATATGCATTTTTTCAAAAAGACAGCCTTTTAGGTTGTCTTTTTTATTTTAAAAGGTTTAGTTTTGAATATGATATTTAAAATTCTTGGGTGTTTGAATCCGAGAATTCTAATGTAACCTCTAAAAGTATAAAGTATCCCGAAATCAAATTTTTAGTCTTGGGTTTGGTTTTCAATCAATAGTCTATGTTAATTGCTCTAAAAACTTATCATTGAATTTTAACAAGTTCAAAGCTGAGAACGGATTTTCATCAGGAAAAATTCGACCCATCAAAGCCTTCATTTTTGGCATTTTTTGTTTTCCTGTTTCTGAAATTGAAACCCTAAGCAATTTGATATATGATGCGATGTTTTCAGAATTGTCTTTTCCTAAAGCTCTGAGCTGTCTTTGAGTGCTACTTAACAATTGATTGAAGAGTTCAAGGTCATCCATGACACAATATTGAAGAAGAAGCAAAAGCTTTACTTCCAAGTGAGCTTCTGGAAATTTTTTGAAACTTAATTCATTAAGTAATTTATTAAGCCATTTTGAGGCTTCATCAAACTTTTCAGCGTAATAGCAGGTCAGAGAACGATATACATGATAAATGATGAATTGAGGCGTGTCTTCTGTTGAAGTTTCAAAGTCTTG
>JBDNDT010000222.1:0-5157 GCA_046718985.1 Cytophagales bacterium | reverse complement strand
GCCTATTGTTGTTCTTTCCAGCAATGATAACACCTCGGTGAAACTAGAACTTTTAAGAATGGGTGTTGACGACTATGTGTTGAAGCCTTTCAATTTGGAAGAATTAAGCCTAAGAGTCGAAAACATCTTGAGAAGAACTAAGAGAATTTAGACCTAAGTTAATTATGAACACAACCTTGCATTATAAGCTCCCTTTGTGGAAAAGAGCTTTCGACATTGTTTTTTCGTTGATAGCAATATTATTTCTTTCTCCTATTTTTATTGTAGTTTCAACCATAATTTTACTAAGCTCAAAAGGGCCACTGATTTACAGAAGCAAAAGGGTTGGTATGAATTATGAGATTTTTGATTTTCTCAAATTCAGAAGCATGAGAGTTGATGCAGATAAAATGTTAGCTGCTCTTGCTAAATCTCATAATCAATACAAACAAGAAAAACAGTTGGTTAACGACTACCAACCTGCATTAGTTGATTCGGAAGACTCATTGCTTTTTTATAGCGATGATGAGGTTTATGATGAAGAAAAATACCTAAACTCTTTGAGAGAAAATAATAATAAAGTTTTCAACAAAATCAGCAATGACCCAAGAGTGACTCCAATTGGGCGATTCATAAGAAACACTAGTATAGACGAATTGCCACAACTCTTCAATGTTTTATTAGGGGACATGTCAATAGTTGGTAACAGGCCACTTCCTTTATATGAAGCTGAAAAGTTAACATCTGACAAGGAGTTGTTGAGATTTTTTGCTCCTGCAGGTATCACAGGTCTTTGGCAGGTGACCAAAAGAGGTAAAAAAGATATGTCTCAAGAGGAGAGGATTGAGCTGGATAATCATTATGCTCAAAATTGCTCGCTATGGCTTGATATAGCAATCATTTTTAGAACTTTTAAAGCATTATTGCAAAAGGATGACGTTTAGAAAGTCTCCACTTGTTTCCATTATTACAGTTAACTTCAAGCAAACGGAAGTTACATTACAATTATTAGATTCTTTAAAGAAAGTAACATATCCAAATTACGAAATCATTGTAGTTGACAATGGATCAGGTGAAAATTTAGGAAGTGTTTTATCTGAAAGCTATCATGATTGTATTTATGTTGAGAGCAAAGAAAACTTGGGCTTTGCAGGAGGAAATAATTTAGGTATTCAAAAAGCCTTAGGGAAATATCTTTTTTTTATAAACAATGATGTAGAAGTTGAAGCAAATTTCTTGCAGCCATTGGTTGACTTGGCAGAATCAGATTCCTCAATTGGAATGATTTCACCAAAGATAATATATTATGATTCAGATAATACAATACAATATGCAGGGTCTATTGGGATAAATCCCTACACTGGTAGGGGAGCTAAGATTGGTTGGAATCAAAAGGATAATGGAGATTTTGATAAAATTTATGAAACATCATTAGGACACGGTGCAGGAATGTTAGTTCCAATGGATGTGATTAAACAAGTAGGAATGTTGCCTGAGATTTTTTTCTTATATTATGAAGAACACGATTGGTGCGAAGCCATAAAAAGAGCAGGTTATAAAGTATATTACTGTGGACTTTCTACCATTTTTCATAAAGAGTCTGTTTCTGTTGGAAGACAAAGCACATTAAAGACTTACTATATGGCTAGAAACAGAGTGCTTTTTATCAGAAGAAACAACAAAGGAATGCAAAAATGGATTGCATTGCTTTTTTTTGCATTCATTTCTATGCCTAAAAATTGTATTCAATTCTTTTCAAAAAGACAGTTTGGTCACCTAAAGGTTTTTCTAAAGGGTGTATTTTGGAATTGTTTAAACTACAAAATAAAAGGTTATCCTCAACTTCAATATGAGTCTGATAAGTAAACTGAAAGATAAAATTGGTCAAAGGTCCGTTTTTGAATTGATTGATGTCTTTTTTAGAGTCTTTCTAACCAAATGGTATCTTAGAAAATTGAATAAGGTTGGTAAGTGGGTCATGACTAATGGTAAACCGTTGATAGTGAATCGAGGCTATCTTGAATTAGGAGATGAAGTAAGAATCTGGTCAAATATAAATAGAACAAAAATTTTTGTAGAAAAAGGTGCAAGGTTGACTATAGGGAGAAATACTAGAATCAATGGTGCTCATATATCTGTGAGTACAGATATGAAAATCGGCAATAACGTAAGAATTGCTCCCTACGTGATTATAATTGATGATGACTATCACGATGTAAAAGATCATTTCAATCATGAAGGAGGAAAAAAAAGCCCCATCACCATTGAGGATGATGTTTGGATTGCTATGGACGCAAAAATATTAAAAGGTGTAATGATTGGAAAGGGTAGCGTAATTGCTACTTCATCAGTGGTCACTAAAGACGTGCCACCCTATACAGTTGTTGCAGGAATTCCCGCAAAAATAATTAAATACTTAAAGTAAGCCATTTTAAACTCTACGTTTAACTTATTACAACTTAGCATTTTCAATAATTTCTTTGACTTCTTTTTCAGAGAGTTGAGTGATGTTGGCTAGGATACGGATACTAAGTCCGTTTTTGTAGCCGTTTAAAACAACCTCAATTATTTTAGCTTTTTGACCTTTTTCTATTCCTTCTTGTCTTCCTTTTTCAATTCCTTCTTGTCTTCCTTTTTCAATTCCTTCATTCAGGATAATGTCATAAGTACTCATAATCTTGTCTTTTAAAGGTTTGGATATTGTTTCAATCATTGAGTTAAATTGTTCTTTGGACAAATCAACATTCATTGACACGTAAACAGAGAGTTTAAATAAAAAGTTCCCCTTTGCCTCGCTGGGAGGAAACAGCTCGAATATCTTCAAAATGTCATTTACGAGTTTTTTTGGATCTAATGCTTTTTTCTGCGCCAAAAGTGCAGAAGCCAACAAACCGTTCTTTAACTGTGCAATTTCAACGTCGGCTAAATCATTGAGTTTGAAGAAAAGATGCTCAAAATCAGGTACAAAAGCAGCAATGTCATCAGAAAGTCCGGGAAAAAGTTCTATGAGTTTTGGTGCTTTCCAGTCTGCAGAGCCTTGAAAATAAACAAAAGGAATGACCGGCTTTAGTTTTTTATTATTGGCAAGGAGCTTGTACCAATAAGCAAACATATAATAGCCTACCTGCACGAGGGTATATTTATCAGGATTTGATTTGTGCTCAAATAACAGGGCAATGTCAATGGGGAAGTTGTCTTTGGTTTTGATTTCAAGGATGAGGTCTGAGAAATGCTCTTTCAGCTCATCGTTGACGAAACTTTCGCTACTTACCGACAGCGTGTTTAAATCTAAGTGCTGTTTGATGTTTTCGGGCAGGAATTCTTGACAGAATGAAATAGCCCTTTCAGGGTCAGAGAGGGTTTCTTTGAAAAAGGCATCGTGAATGTTGCGGGATACTTTGCTCATGGCTCAAATGCAGATGCAATTTGAGGAAAAACAGATAAAAATCAATTGGTTGGGTTTTGAAAAATTGCAATTGTAACTAAATATGCTTCCAAAATATAAGTAATTGTATGTTGCTTTTAAATTTTCAACCCCTTAATTAGGATAAAGAAGATCGAAAGATTTGCCAATTTTAACTATTCTGAAACGACTTTGAAAGCGTTAAACAATATCGGAATATAACCCTTTTAAAATACGATTCTGAAAGTGAATAGAAATAGCAAATAATCAATTCCATTTTTGCGATTATTAA
Organism: Cytophagales bacterium; assembly: GCA_046718985.1. Lineage (GTDB taxonomy): Bacteria > Bacteroidota > Bacteroidia > Cytophagales > UBA9547 > JBDNDT01. The sequence goes on along the minus strand of JBDNDT010000222.1, from coordinate 1,483 downwards.
CAAAATTTTGCAAAACTTATTAAATGTCATTTTATTTGAGGCATAAAATCAGATTGAAATATGAACAAAACTGGAATAATATTAATTGTAACTTTGGTTGTTTTTGCTTTGTTTACCTTTTTTAGTTTCAAAAACACTTACAACAAGATTGTTGAACTAGAAGAGAGTGTTAACAAAAACTGGTCTCAGGTTGAAAATCAATACCAAAGAAGAATGGACTTAATTCCTAACTTAGTGAATACTGTAAAAGGAGCAGTAACCTCTGAGAAAGATATTTTAGAATCAGTTGTAAAAGCAAGAGCAACAGCCACTTCAGTTAATGTGGACGCAAGTAAATTATCTCAAGAACAAATTACCAACTTTCAACAAGCACAAGATGGGCTTAGCACTGCATTAGGCAGGTTAATGGTGATTGTAGAAAAATATCCAGAACTTCAATCAATTCAAGGATTTTCAGACTTGAGGGTTCAGCTCGAGGGAACTGAAAATAGAATATCTGTTGAAAGAAGAAATTTTAACGAAACTGTTGGGATTTATAACACGTACATAAGGAAGTTTCCTAATAATGTTTACGCAGGTTTCTTCGGATTTAGTCAAAAAGGATATTTCAAATCAAGTGTTGGAGCAGAGAACGCACCAGAGGTTAAATTTTAAATGATGGCTGAATATTTTTTTTCTGTAACTGACAAAGAAAATATAATTAAGGCAATCAGAAATGCCGAAACCAAGTGTTCAGGTGAAATCAGAGTTCATGTTGATGAAGACTGTGAGATAGATCCTCTAGACCGAGCAGTTGAAGTTTTCAGACTACTAGGCATGGAAAAAACCAAATTAAGAAACGGAGTTTTATTTTATGTGTCTGTTGAAGACCACAAATTTGCTGTGATAGGTGATGTAGGAATTAACATGAAAGTAGGTAATGATTTCTGGCATGAAATTAGAGATATAGTTTTAGAGGAATTCAAGAGAAATGATTATTGTGGAGGATTAGTGAAGGGTATTGAAAAAGTAGGTTTTGCGCTATCCAGTCATTTTCCTTATGATTCTAAAAACGATGCAAATGAATTAACTGACGAAATTTCATTTAAAAACAAGAAATGAAAAATGTGTTGAATAAATTGTGGTTAGGTCTGATATTGTTAGCAACATTATGTACTGCTATTCCGGAAAAGCCGCAAAATAAAGGAAAACTTGTTTTCGATTATGCGAACATGCTAAAAAGCATTGAAGAAACAATGCTAAATAACAAATTATTAACCTTTTTTGATTCTTCAAGTAATGAAATAGCTATTGTCACCATTCCAACACTAGAAGGAGAAAACATTGAAGAATATGCCAATCAATTGTTTTCTAAATGGGGAATAGGTAGTGCTAAAAACAATAACGGAGTATTAATATTAGTCTCACAAAAAGAAAGGAAAGTTAGAATTGAGGTAGGTTACGGACTTGAGGGGGCATTACCTGATTTGCTATGCAATCAAAT
>JBDNDT010000221.1:0-5165 GCA_046718985.1 Cytophagales bacterium | reverse complement strand
TGTCTTTGGTCATGATTTCACTTATCGGGCGATTGAAATCTTTTTGGAATCTTATGTCTCTATTGGTGATGATTCCTGTGAGTTCACCACTGTCGCCCACAACAGGAATACCACCGATTTTATTTTCTTTCATGATTTTCAAGGCCTCACCCAGAACAGCACTTTGATGCAATGTCACCGGATCCATAATCATCCCACTTTCAGACCTTTTCACCTTTCTCACTTGTTCTGCTTGAGCTTCAACACTCATGTTTTTATGAATGATGCCCAAGCCACCTTCTTGCGCCATCACAACTGCCAACTCATATTCAGTGACTGTGTCCATGGCAGCACTCACCAATGGTATGTTTAATTGTATATTTTTGGTCAACAAAGTTGAAGTGTCGGTTTCTCTTGGCAAGACTTCAGAGTATGCAGGTAGCAGAAGCACATCATCGTAAGTGAGCGCTTCAAAGACAAATTTTGAGGTTTCTAAAGACATGGCAATATGTTTATGTTATTGCCACACAAAATTATACTTTAGATTCCGATTTAAAAAACGCGATTGACTACTTTTTGTGGGATATGTGAGTTTTATTGTGTTTTTCGTTGTGTTTAATAATAAGCCATTTTGCTTGAAAAACAATCAAAAAACCTTTTCTATATCAAATTTAAACAACCTCTCTACTTATTATTGATGATTTTAAATTCTAATCTATGGCAATTCTTAATTGGATGTTAACCAAGTATTAATTCAAAAACTCCAAATTGATGACATTGAAGTTAAAATGTGACATAATTTCATAATCAACCACCTTATGATGCTTGAATTTTAATAATTCTAGGTATTTTCGCTTTTTATAACCAAGAATAATGACTTCGATGAAAAACACATTAACACAACAGCCTAAAGGTCTTTTTTTGCTATTCTTTGTGGAAATGTGGGAGCGTTTCAGCTTTTATGGAATGAAAGGCTTGTTGATATATTTCATGACCCAACATTTTCTTTATGAAGAAAATTTTGCATATGACATATTAGGTGCTTACGGAGCCTTAGTTTACGCCGGACCTGTCTTTGGCGGTTATTTAGCTGAAAAGTTTTTGGGTTACAAAAATAGTATCATCATTGGAGGAATCGTCATGATGTTAGGTCATTTTGCCATGTTTTTTTTGGAAGAAAACTCCTTTTTTGCTGCTTTGGCAATGGTTGCCATTGGCAATGGATTTTTTAAGCCTAATATTTCGAGCACAGTTGGTCAACTCTACGGCGAAAATGACAGTCGCAGAGATACAGGATTTTACATCTTTTATCTTGGAATCAATCTTGGTGCATTTGGTCAATTGCTTTGTGCTGCTTTAGGTGAAAATTTGGGTTGGCATTATGGATTTAGCTTAGCAGGAATCGGAATGGGGCTTGGTCTTCTCATTTTTATGATTCGACAAAAAAAAGACTTAAATGGAATTGGCGAAGCACCTAAGATTACAAAAAAAATTTCAGGAATTAGTTATTTTCAATTGGTTTTGATAGGATGCTTAATGGCTATTCCTCTATATATGTTTTTGCTAAAACATAAAGATTTATTGGATCAGTTTGTACTCTATCCAATTGCTGCACTGTCAATTGTCTATCTGGTTTGGGAAGGATGGAAAAGAACTAAAGTTGATCGCCAAAGAATGGCGGCAGCTGTGATTCTTACTTTCTTTTCAGTTATTTTTTGGGCTTTTTTCGAACAGGCAGGGTCAAGCATCAGCTTATTCATAAAAAAATGCTTAGACAGAAATGTTTTTGGATATGAGATTGTTCCTAGTGCTTTTCAGTCAGTGAACCCCGGATACATCATCATTTTTGCTCCAATGATGTCAATCTTTTGGTCATTCTTAGACTCAAAAAACCTAAAAATCAGCATCCCTGTTAAATTTGCTTTAGGAATGTTGATGCTGGGTGTCGGTTTTGGAATTTTTGCCATAAGTTACAACAGCGCAGATGCAAATGGAATCGCACCCCTATATTTTTTCATGTTAGGTTATTTGGTTTTGACACTTGGCGAATTGTGCCTTTCTCCTATTGGGCTATCTATGATTACGCAGTTAGCTCCCAAAGGGCTCACAGGCATGATGATGGGGCTTTGGATGCTTTCTTCATCTTTTGCGCATTCTGTTGGTGCTGTAATAGCAAAAACTACTTCCATGGATGAGTCGGTAACCGGATTGCCGGCTTTGAAAGTTTATACTGAGGTCTTTTCTTATATTGGATGGACAGCTATTGGAGCCGGTGTCATTCTTTTCTTAATCAGTCCTTTGCTTCAAAAATGGATTTCTTCAAAAGATTAGAAGAAACAAAACACATCATTTCATTGACTTTAAATTGAAACCAATACAAATAGTTTTATAAATAATATTGACCAATGCTGATTGTTTGCGTTTAACATAACATGATGCAAAAGAAAAAAACCAATCCATTCTTAAAATATTCCGGCATAGGTTTGCAAATGATTACCTCAATGGCTATCCTTGCATGGCTTGGTTCAAAAGCTGATGAATGGTTTTCAAACGAACAACCATTTCTGACATTGATCGGACTGCTATTTGGAGTCATTGCCTCGATTGTTTCACTCGTCAGAAGCCTAAACAAAGACAATGACTAAAAATTCAAACCATTTTTTTTTCAATATTGTGGTGAAAACACTTTTGTTTTCATGCATTCTGTCAGGAATAGTGTTTTTCATTCATTGGTTAAATCCCAAAATCATTAGTGAATATTTTTTTCTGATTCAGGTTTCGTTTGCTATTCTAAGTTTATGGAGTCTAAAAAAACTTCAGGGTATAAACAAACAAGAATTTCACGTTTTCATCAAGCACTTTTATGTGGTAAAGGGTTTAAAGATAATTTTTTCTAGCTTTATTATAATTTTGTATATCAGCTTGATAGGTAAAGACCAAAATGTTTTCGTATTTAATCTTTTTATGATTTATTTGGCATATACAGCATTTGAAATTCAAATACTAATAACTAACTTGCGCCCCGATTAAACAAAATAAGGGAGTGTATTACAATTATTCAAACTCAATAAATTTTTTCAAATCATTGAAAAGCAAGTTATTAGTTCTTCTTTTGTTTGCTGTCTCAGCTTTTGCAGGTGGTTCTTCTCATGAGGATGGTCATGAAGATACTTTCGATCCTAGCGCGATGATTATCCACCACATTGGTGATTCTCATGAGTGGCATTTGTTTGATTTTCACGGTGAATCTTATGTTATTCCTTTACCCATCATTTTGTATTCAGAAAAGAATGGACTTGATGTTTTCTTGTCAACCAATTTTGTAGGTAAAGCTCATGGTCCTGCAAAATATAAAGACTACATCTTAGACCATGAACATATCACCATGGCAGATGGTTCACATGTGTTGGATTTATCAATCACAAAGAACGTTGCTTCTATGTTGTTTGCAGTAGTGCTTCTTTTTGTGGTAATGTTTAGCGTGAGAGCAGGATATTCTAAAAACAAAGGAAAAGCTCCAAAAGGAATACAATCGTTTTTTGAACCATTGATTTTATTCATTAGAGATGAAGTTGCAGTTCCGAATTTAGGACATAATGCTAAAAAGTTTCTACCATTTTTGTTGACAATTTTCTTCTTCATTTTATTTAATAATTTATTAGGTTTAATACCCACCGGCGCAAACGCATCAGGAAACATAGGTTTCACTATGGTTTTGGCTGTCATTGTAGCATTAGTTACCAATTTTTCCGGAAAGTCAGCTTATTGGAAACATATATTTGCGCCTCCGGGAGTTCCTTTATTATTGTATCCGATTATTGTCCCTATTGAGATTTTAGGTATCCTAACAAAGCCATTTGCATTGATGATTCGTTTGTTTGCAAACATCACGGCAGGACACATCATCATTTTGAGTTTGTTCAGCTTCATTTTTGTGTTCAAAAGCTGGCAGGTAGGCATTGTGAGTGCGGCATTTGTCACACTGATGACCTTTATGGAGTTGTTTGTTGCGTTTTTGCAGGCTTTCATCTTCACGATGTTAGCAGCCTTGTTCATAGGCACTGCCGCAAACGATCACCATGAAGAGCACCATTGATTTAATAAATTTTCTTACTCAAATTAAATAGTTGTATGTTGTCTAACATTTTATTGGAAATCTCAGGTGGAATTGGCACGCTAGGTGCAGGAATTGGCGCAGGTATTGCAGCAATCGGTGCCGGTTTAGGCATTGGCTCAATCGGTGGAAAAGCAATGGAATCTATTGCTCGTCAACCTGAAATGGCAGGTAAAATCCAAACTGCTATGTTGATCATTGCCGCTTTCGTTGAAGGTGCTGCTTTGTTCGCAATTGCGGTTTGTTTCCTTGTTGCCGGAAAATAATTTAAAAAGAGCCGACCAAAAGTCGGCTCATTTTGTTTCACCATCATGCAAGTTTAATTTATGGAATTAGTTACACCAGGTCTTGGCCTATTAATATGGAACACCGCTACCTTTTTGTTAGTGTTGTTTCTTCTGAGCAAGTTTGCATGGAAACCCATCATGGGTGCTATTCATGATAGAGAGAACTCCATATCAGAAGCATTGGAATCAGCCAAAAAAGCAAAAGAAGAAATGGCTTCTTTAAAGGCTGAAAATGAAAAAATTCTTGAAGAAGCTAGGTCTGAAAGGGAAAAAATATTGAGAGAAGCTCAAAACGTAGCCAATAACATTGTTGCAGAAGCAAAAGACAAAGCTGCTGTTGAAGCAAACAGAATCATTGAATCAGCAAAATCTACCATTGAAAATGAAAAAAATGCAGCAATTGTTCAAGTGAAGAATTATGCAGCCAATCTATCAATTGAAATTGCTGAAAAAATACTAAGAAAATCCTTGTCTTCATCTACAGAGCATCAAAACTTGGTAGCTGAATATCTTAAAGATTCAAACTTGAACTAAAAATATGTCCGAATTCAGAGTCGCTTCCAGATATGCCAAGTCGCTTTTAGACTTATCCAAAGAAAAAGGACAGGTGGAGTCTGTTAAAGGAGATATGGCCTATTTTGCCGAAGTGTGTGATAAAAACAGAGACTTTTTATTAATGTTAAAAAGCCCAATCATTCCTTCTGACAAAAAATTAAAAATAATCTACCAGATTTTCGCTGACAAAGTTAACCCAATCACTCTATCTATTTTTGATATCACCGTTA
>JBDNDT010000220.1:0-5165 GCA_046718985.1 Cytophagales bacterium | reverse complement strand
AGATCAATGAATATCTTTCCTTGGGAAAATCTGTTGTCAGTTCAGATTTTGCCGATTTGGAGGAGTTTAAGCATTGTTGCCACATTGTACAAAGCAAAGAAGAATTCTCAGAAAGCCTCAAACAAGCAGCAAGGCAGAACAGTATAGAGCAAAAACAAAAAAGAATCTCAATTGCTAAAGAAAATTCTTGGAGAAACCGAGCCAAGCAGCTAGAAGAGTGGATTGATGGCTAATTTATTTTCCTTACTCTTGTTGGTTATTTGATAAATGAATACATTGAAAGACTAAAAATCTAGAAGGAAATCGGTAGAGGGATGGGAGTGATTTACAATTTAAAAATCTATTTTAAACACTACCGATTTCATATACCTCAATTGGCAAGCCGTCAGGGTCAGAAAAGAATGTAAATTTTTTTTGTGTATATGGGTCTATTCTGATAGACTCTGTCGCTATGTCTTTGGAATTCAAAATTTTAACCATATCTTCAACATCATTCACCGAGAAAGCAAGATGCCTGAGTCCGGCGGCTTCAGGCTTGGTGGGTCTTTTGGGTGGGTTAGGAAATGAAAAAAGTTCAATAATATAAACACCATTCAATGCTAAATCTAGTTTGTATGATTGTCGTTCTTCTCTGAAAATTTCTCGGATGATTTCAAAGCCTAGAAGTTCTACATAAAATTTTTTAGATGTTTGATAATCAGAGCAAATGATAGCAATGTGATGTAAGCCTATCAAATTTGACATGATTAAATAGCTATTTACATTTCTCTCACATCCACAAAAGCCATTCCGGCTCTTTTTGCTGCTTCGATTCCCAAATCAGCATCTTCATAAACCACACAATCAGCTGGTTCAATGTTTAACTTTTCTGCACAAAGCAAAAAAGTATCAGGATGTGGCTTAGGATTTTTCACATCTTCAAAAGTGACAATGGTATCGAAAAAGTTTTCAAATCCTATATTTTTGAGGGTTTTCTCGACTACTTCTTTTGTTCCTCCACTACCAACAGCCATTGGAACGATACCTTTGTTTGACCTGGCAATCTCGGCAACCTTATCAAGTGCTTTCACTTCCGGCAAAAGTTCTAAAAAGGTGTTTTCTTTTTCAATTGCTAGCTGATGTGCATCATGGTTGAGGTTTATTTTTGTTAAATAGTCTTTGAAAGTTACCTCAGTCGGCACTCCTGCCATTGCATAAAAATAGTCTTCAGGAAAATCATATCCCATTTTCCCGAAAACAACTTTGCAGGCCTTCAAATGAGTTGGCATGGTGTCTGCCAATGTGCCGTCTAGGTCGAAAATGATGGCTTTTCTCATGCGAGTGAAGAAAAGAGTTTTTGGAAACTTTCAATTGGGTTGGGGCTTTGCATGAAAGCTTCGCCGATGAGAAAGCCTCTGTAACCATAGTTTCTCAGTTTTTTGATGGTTTCAGCATTGCTAATGCCACTTTCAGAGATTTTGACAAATTCATTGGGAATGAATGATGCTAGTTCCATTGAGGTTTCAACATTGACCACAAAGTTTTCGAGATTTCTGTTGTTGACACCAACACAGTCAATGTATGGATTGAGATAAGGCTCGATTTCTTCTTTGTTCTTCACTTCCAACAACACTTCAAGACCCAAAGATTTCGCAAAAGTTGCCAGTTTGAGTGATTGTTCAGGAGTGATGGCTGCCGCAATTAACAAAATGACGTCTGCACCGCAAGCTTTTGCAGCCACTACTTGGTATTCATCAACCATGAAATCTTTTCTTAGAATAGGGCAATCGTTCAGATTTCTGGCAGCAACCAAATCTGACAAACTACCACCAAAAAAATCTTCGTCTGTTAGCACTGATAGAGCGGTTGCACCGTTAGCAACATATCCGGTGGTGATTTCTTCAACCTTGAAATTGATGTCAAAAATGCCTTTTGAGGGAGATTTTCTTTTGAATTCAGCAATGATTCCTGTGTCACTGTTGTTCAATGAGTCTTTCAATGAAAAGCATTTTCTTTCAAAATCATCGCTTTTTTCAAGCACTGCAACGGGTAACAGCACTTTTCTCATTTCAACTTCTTGATATTTGGAAGCAACAATTTGTTGCAAAATGTTTGTAGCCATTGCCTTAAAAAATGTTTTCAACTGATGAACTTGTCACAAATATAGTTCAAATCATGAACAGTCAATGCTGTTGTGCTGAATTTGAAGCAAGGTTTTAGCGAGAGATTCTGTCAGTTTTTTTCTGGAAAAATTTTCAAGCTCCTGAATATTGGGCTTGATATTCATTTTTGGAAAATTTTTCAAGAACTCAAGCATCCCATTCAAATCATCAAAATCGAAAGTTTCACCTGATTGACATTTTTTGATGATGTTGGCCGACTCTCCATTTGGCGGTCCAAGACAAATGATGGGGTTTTTCGAGCCCAAATATTCAAATAATTTAGCAGGAACAGAACCCTCTAAACTGTCATCGAAAATGCTTAACAAAAGTAAATCACTTGTTGAAGTTTTTACCACAGCTTCATCATGAGAAAGTCTTCCCCATAACTTAAAAGGTGTTTTTTGCAGTATAGATTCAATACTGTTTTTGGTTTTAGGATGAATATCGCCTACCACATGAAACTCAAAATTATGAGATTCAAGACACTCTAAGGCATTCAGAAAATTCTCGATTCTGTGTTTGGGGGCTAGTGTGCCTACGTATGAGATGATGATTTTGTGATTGTGTGTTTTTTCAATGTAAGTGAAATCTGATTCGTCAAATCCATTGTAGATGACTTTGATTTTTTCTGATAAGTTTTTAGAAGACTTTGAACATAAATTACTTTTCAAACTTTCACCTATGCAAACCACAGCATCAGCTGATTCTAAGACCTTTTTTTCCAAGGATTTGTCAATTTCATGAATGAAAGGAATCCTAAAAAGGGTTTTCATGAAATAAATGTCAGACCACGGGTCACGAAAATCTGCTAGCCAAGGAATATGATATTTTTTTTGTAAACTAAGCCCAATCAAATGAACGGAATGAGGAGGGCCGGTGGTGATGATAGCCTTGATGTCATGGATTTTGATGATTTCGTCAGCCTTTCTCAGGGCATATTTTTTCCAAAATCTTCTAGGGTCAGGTATAAAAAGATTGCCTCTCAAAAAACGCATGGCCTTTGTTTTAATTGAAACATCAGCCGAGTTAAAGAAAGAAACCTCGTCTTTTTTACCTTTGAGGCCTGCCAATGAAAAAGGTTCCCATGTGTCTGTTTTGTGGGTTTCAACATGCTCAATTTCTTTCATCAAACTGAAATCCAAAACGGGATAATGTGCTTTTTTTTCATTGAGAGTGACCATAATAGGGTCAATTCCAAACGCTGAAAGATACTTGCAAAATTTCACCGCACGTTGAACACCCGGTCCTCCAGCAGGTGGCCAATAATAACTAAAAAATAATACTTTTAAACGGCTCATCTTTGGGGTCTTTTATTTATACAAACAATTCGATACCTCAAATTGATATGTATATAAATGAATCGCAATGTCGCTTGATAGTTTGAGTTTTGCAAAATTAGACCGCTTTAGGCAAGTGGGGGATACCGAATTCGACGAATGCTTTTCATCATTGATGAAAAATGAATCATCAAAAGGTGCAATTCATCAACTGTTAGGAGTTAAAACAATTACCAATGTCAGTTTAAGAGAAGAACTCAGCAACTTGGGTTTAGAATCTTTGATTCCTTTTTCAAGATTCAACAAAACTGCTTGGGACTTCAAAAAAATAAAGAACGGTGCCGTTTTTTTTGAAAAAAATAAAGACAACATATTTTTGATGCTGGGCATTTTGTCATTGCCTTATTGCTATGCTGCATCAAAAGGCGCTTTGGTACTTTCAAAATCAAGAAGAATCATTGATAATCCTGCAAAAAGATTAGCAGACACTGCTTGGTTCGTTGAACAAGTTTGCAAAAAAGGGGGATTTTCAGATTCCGGCTCGGGATTGCTTTCGTGTTTGCAAACCAGAATGACCCACTCATATGTGAGATTTATGTTCAAGCATCAATTTCTGGAAGAAGAATCTGAGATGCCTATCAACCAAGAAGATATGGCGGGAACATTTCTATCTTTCTCTTACATACTTACAGAAGGCTTAAAAAAAATTGGGATTAGAGTGAGTCTTGAAGAAGAAGAAAGTTTTTTATACTTATGGTCGTTTATCAGCCAACAAATCGGATTAGATGCTCAGCTCTTGACACAAAACACTGAAAAAGCCCATAGATTAGAAGAAATCATTCGAGTAAGACAATTTAAACCTTCAAAACATGGTCAAGAACTTTCAAAAAGTTTATATACTTTCTTGGAAAAAGAATCATTAAAATTTGGTTTCCCTCCTGCTCTCATAAAAGACTTGTCGGCATTTTTATTGGGAAAAAAAGTATCATTATGTTTGGGTTTGCCTGCAAATGAATTCAGCTCCATCGAAAAAACGATTTTCAAACGATTTGCATGGTTCAGAAATGTGATGGAAAAAGTGAATTGATTAAACAGCAATCATACTTTAAGCACAAATCAACAATCAGTGTGAATTATCATAGATTTCTAAGAGAAAATACAAACTCACTCAGTCTAGTCAAATATTCATTAACTTTGAGAAATTTTTGATTCAATTCAATGAATATTATTTCCGCACAAAACATCAGCAAGGCATTTAGCGAGCGATTTTTATTTAAAAACATCTCATTTGGTTTGAACCAAGGCGACAAAGTGGCACTTGTAGGCACTAATGGAACCGGAAAATCTACTTTGCTAAAAACCATTGCCGGATTTTATGAGTCAGACAGTGGGGAGGTGAAAATCAGGAAAGGCATGAGAATTGGTTATCTTTCTCAAGATCCTGATCTTTCAGCATTTCAAAAAATCAAAGATGCTATTTACAGCGAGTCAAACACAACCTATAAATTGGTGAAACAATATGAAAACGCCATTTCAGACCCTGATTGTGATGGAGATTTAATGCAAGATCTTTTGCAAGAAATGGAAAACAGAGAGGCTTGGGACTACGATCAAAAGGCAGAGGAAATTTTAGGAAAACTGGGTATCTATGACACAGAGGTAGAAATCACCAGTCTATCGCCCACTCAGCCGAACGGCAGTATTTGGGTGGCGACTTGGTCGGGCGGCACTCGGCGTAGCACGGATA
>JBDNDT010000022.1:0-12790 GCA_046718985.1 Cytophagales bacterium | reverse complement strand
TATCAATTCAACAGTCGCTCAACATTGAACATCAGAAGTAGATGGTTTGAACATTATGACAAACATTTCACAAGAGACCGATTCTTTGGACACGAAATTACTACTGAACTTAAAATCTTCTTCTAAAAAATATTAATCGCAAGCAAAATGACTAACAAATTAATAACATATCTTTCTTTCTCAATTCTTTGTGCAAGCATTGCGCAGGCTCAAGTAGTAACCTTTTCAGGTTATGGAAGGGCTCAGGTAGATAATAACCAATTGAGAGATACATCAAAAGCTGAAATCGGAAAAAGTACTCGTGGTTATACGCTGTTTGATTTGGGAATTCATGCTCAACCCAATGAAGATTTCAAAGCAAGTGTAATTCTTCGTTTGAGAAACGAGTTTGGCGGTTTCTTCGGCAATGGCGCAGCATTTGAGTTTCGCCAAATGAAATTAGAAGGCATTTTGGCAAAAGCAGTGAAATATGAAATTGGTGATATTGATATTGCTTTCACCAAAAACACTTTGTATAACTATGATGAAATCTATAGAGATTATGAATCAGAGGCATTCAAAATCAGAAGAGATATTGTTAACTTCGAAAACTTTTACATCAACAACCAATGGCGTGTTCAAGGTTTGAACCTTGCCAGCAGTTTCAAATTCAAAAAGGGTATTGAAAAAGCCAGCATCAGAACATTCGGAGCAAGGGTGAGACAATCAAACTTCTTTGATTCGCCTGATAGGTTTCTGTATGGTGTCAGAGCGGTTGTTACACAAAGTAAATATGCTGAAATTGGTCTCAATTATGTAGGTTTGAGCGACATCGCCGGAACTTCAGTTGACACTGCATTCAGATACACAAACAACAATTATACTTCTGATTTCAAATTCACTTTAGACAGTGTTGGAGGACTTTTCAAGATCAATCTTTACGGCGAAGCAGGTGCATCAGCCTTTGAAGGATGGCAAAGAAATGGCAGAAAAGAAGTATATGATGATGTGATGTTTGATGTGGCAGCTTCTGCAACTTATAATCCTCTTGGTATAAAGTTGTTTGCAGGATATAAAAATGTTGGCTATCAATACACTGCACCCGGTGCACAAAGTTTAAGAGCTTATGCAAGTTCATCTCCTGACTTGTTCCCCAATTACCTTGGCTTAGGTCAAGCTGCAAGACCACAGCTCTTGTTTGATAGATTCACACACGAAAGATTAGGAGGTACTTTCAATAATACTGCTGTTTCTCCAACCATGAGAGCATATCTTCCACAATACGGGAACATTTCACCTTATGGAAATGCTACTCCTAACAGAGGAGGACTTTATGTAGGTTTGAGTGCTGAACATCCTGAGAAAATATTCAGAGCAGATGTGAAATTAGAAGCTTTAAGAGAATTAGTCTCAGAAGGTGACGATTCAACTTTTGCCAAAAGGTCATTCACAGGATTCACGGCAGGTGGTGAATTGCAATTGGGCAAATTGTTGAAATGGAATAAGCAGTTTGCAGTTTCAGGAAGTTACAGATATGAAAACACCCAAAGAGGTGGAATTAACAAAGTAGATTTCAAAACAGGCTTAGTTGATTTGGGATTGAACGCAGAAGTGTACTCTAAACTGTTTTTATTGGTTGGTTATAAATCCTTAAATGCAAACGGTAAAGAACAGATTTTAGGTAGAGACGCTTTTAACAATAAATTAAGTGGTATTCCTAATTTATTTGATTTAAATTCCAAACAAGACATTTTGTGTCTAGGTTTCAAATATGAGTTTAATAAAAACAACTTCTTCAACTTCCAATACAATAGAGTGGGATATAAAGAAAAAGATAATTCCGATAATAACCTGAACTTATCTCAGTTTTATTTAGTGTACATTACTAAGTTTTAATCACTAACAAATACTATGATGAAAAAAGCCGGTTTATTAATCTCAACAATTTCAATTGCCTTGATGGCGATTTTGTTAGGATGCAAAAAGTATCCTGATTTTGTGGGTACCCCTTACCGTGGTGCTTCTGAAAACTTTAGAGTTGACACTGATTTGAAGGTTTTTCAAAAAGGTGTAACCACGAACACTGTTAATTTCACTACTAATGGTGCAGCTTATTTTGAGGCTACTTTCTCAGAAAAAGTAAACTGGTATTTAAACATCACAAGTCCTGACAATGGTGCATCCATAACATTTACTGGGGTAACTAATAGAATTGACAGCAATGTGGTGAAATGGTATGGTGGTCATGATTCTGAAAAGTTTTTTAGACCGGGAACTAAAGCGATTGCAACGTTGAGTTTTTTGAATTCTAAGATTGTCACACGAGATACTTTTAATATTGCATCATTTGCCAATTTTCCGAAAACCCTTACTGTTTTTGACTTTGATAACACTGTGCCTACTGCTCAAATCCTAAATTTTGCCGGAACAGGGCAAGATTTTTTGGGAACAGTTGTAAACGATCCGGCATTTGCAAATCATGGCTTGAATTATTTAAGAATGACAGGTACAGACTTAACTAATGGTTTTTACATTGGTGGTTACAGAAGAACATGGCCAAATACCGGTGCTTTAACACAGTTTTATGCTAGGACTTTTAACTTAACTCCTTTGTCATCAGATACAATTAAACCAGAAGATTTATATGTAAACATGCTGATATACAGCTTTTTTGATGAACCTGGTTTTGGCAGTGGTGGACAAACAAATCAAGATTTATGTAAAATCAACATCACCTTCAATGAAGATGACAATAAAAATGGTTCTCACACACCACAAAATGAAGATGGCTTCACTATGCAAATACCTGTTAACTGGAGAAGAGGTTGGAGATTGGTTTCTTTCCCTTATTCATCTTTTGCAAGAGAAACTAATGTGAACTTCGGTGGCAATGGCAACAACAAAAAAGAAACTTATAAAATAAAGGAAATAACCGTAGGACTTTTATCTGCTCCGTCAGGTGGAAGAGTGACCGCAGCTGTTGATTACTTAGTATTTTCCTACAAACAACCCCTTAATTTGAAACAATAACATGATGTTTAAAACAACTTATATTCTCATTTTGGGTTCTATGCTAGCATTGAAAGACTGCATGTCTGTTGATGAGCCAAAATTCACCCAAGATACTTTTGCAGAACCTGACACCACAAGAGAATCAGGGATTCCGGCAATGAACTTCCAAAATGGAGACTTAATGGCTGGAAACCTATGGTGGACAGGTTCAAACCCCGGTGAAGAAATCACCTTGGAGCAAAAAGGTGGCTACATAGTCAAATTTAAAAATGTCGGGCCAAAATACACCCCTATAGGACAAACATTGCCGGGTTTAGATTTTAGCAACAACTTGGCTATCAAAGTTCGTGCTGTGGCAGAAGGGGAAGACTCACCAATGCTTTGTCTGCAACTTGATGACATGGCAGGATTTCAGACAAATGCAAAAAGACCCTCTAACAGAATAGGAAATGACGGAAAAATCAGGGATTACTATTTCCCCTTGAAAGGTGCATTTGTTCAGTCTTGGCCTTCACCACATGAAGTGGATGCAAAAGCCATCACCAAGGTTTTGTTTTTCGTGAATCCGGGTTCTGCGCCTTACACAGGAAAAATTTTCTTTGAGCAGATCAAAATTGTGCCTGCTGATTCAATCAGAGAAACTGAAAAAATCAAACCTCCAGTCGGGAAAGATGGTGGTATGATTGATGATTTTGCTGGTGATATATCTGCTTGGTGGAAAACTGATAAATTTATAAAACTTTCGAAAATTGATGACGGCAAACTAAAAGTCGAAGTCAATGGTGCAGGTCCGGGTTATGAATCGTTTGGTCGTGGTTTCAAAGCAATCAATTTCAATAATGCTTACAAGTTGAGAGTTAGAGCAAGAACAGAAGGTGGTGAAGAAGTTCCTGAACTTAGAATTGACATTAAAGATATTGATGGTTACACCTGTAACTCCAGACCCGCTACCAATAGAATAATGCCTAGTCCTGATGGAAGTTTCAGAGACTATACTTTCTCTTATCGTGGAAGGTTTTTGCAAACATATCCTGACATGCATGAGGTTGACCCTGAAAGAATCACTGAAATGGTTATTTTTATCAATGCTGGAAAAGCGCCATACACCGGCACAATCATCATTGATGAAATCGAAGCGGTTTACACCGGTGGAACTTCAGAAGAAAACAAATGATGTTTTTGGCACACTTGTTGAGTAAATTGAATCAAAATTTAAACTATAACTTATGACAAACAAATTTAAATCAATCTGCTTCGGAATCTTGGCCGCTGGGTCAGCAAACTTTGTTTCAGCACAAGAAAAACTAATTGACGACTTCGAAAAGCCCGGCATTTGGAGTTGGTGGAAAAGCGCTGCTTTCAAAATTGAACAAGTAGAAGGTGCTCTAAAAGTTTCATTCACTAACGCAGGAGATGCTAAAGTTGACAATGGATACAATTGCTTTGGAAGAGATCACGCTGCGGAGACCATTGACTTTACCAAGTTAAATGCTCTAAAAATCAGGTGTAAACTTCAAGCCGATGGACCTACTAAATTGAGGGTTGATTTGAAAGATGTGGATGATAGAGTAACTAATGCTCTACCTATTTTAAAAACGATTGAGCCTTCAACTGATTGGCAAGATGTTTACTTTGTTTTTTCTAAAGACAAATTTAAACAAAGCTGGCCCGGAAACGACAAAGTTGATCCTGAAGAAATTAAAGAGTTTTTGATTTTTGTTAATCCGGGTAATCATTCAAAGCCAATGTCAGGAACATTGTTGATTGATGAGTTTAAATTAATTGCAGCAGACAAAGTGCCTGCCGATAAAAAATAAAAACACTCAATAACAGGACGCATTAAAAGACTTATTTATTACCTCATAACAAAACCATTCCGATGAACAAAACAAAGTTGGTATGCATTGGTGGAGCTTTGGTTAGTGCCATAGCTCTCACCTCTTTCAAACCTGAAAAAGTAGAGAACACCACTTCAGAAGTTGACAAAAAGGTTCAAGCTTTGCTTGCTAAAATGTCTATTGAAGAAAAGGTGGGTCAAATGACACAAGTGAACCTCAACGTGGTGTTGAAGGACGGGTATGGAAACACCGATGGTACGGTTGATCCTGTGGCTTTGAGAAAAGCTCTCGTGGATTATAAAGTTGGTTCTTTGTTAAATGCCATCAATCAAGCTTACACTGTTGACCAATGGCATAACATCATTAAACAAATTCAAGATGTGGCAACCAAAGAAACACCAAATAAAATTCCGGTGATTTATGGTATTGATGCAATCCACGGAACCACTTTCACCCTTGAATCTACTTTGTTTCCTCATAACATTGGTTTGGCCGCTACTAGAAACCCTTCTTTAGCAAAACAAGGTGCAAAAATCACTGCAAAAGAAACAAGGGCATCAGGTATTAGATGGAATTTTGACCCTGTTTTGGATATAGGAAGACAACCACTTTGGTCTAGATTCCCGGAGACTTTCGGTGAGGATGTTCTTTTGGTGAAAACTTTTGGTGCTGAAACCATCAAAGGTTATGAAGAAGACGGTATTAACAAAACTACTGCAGTGGCTTCCTGCATGAAACATTTTATCGGTTATTCCGGCTCGACTTCCGGGAAAGACAGAACCCCTTCTTTGATTCCGGAAATTGTGTTGAGAGAGTATTATTTGCCACAATTCAAAGCTGCAGTTGATGCTGGTGTTTCAACAGTGATGATCAATTCAGGGGAAATCAACGGTATTCCTGTTCATGCGAACAAATATTTACTGACTGATGTCTTGAGAAAAGAATTGGGTTTTCAAGGTTTAGCGGTGTCTGATTGGGAAGATATCATTCGCTTGCATGAAAGACATAATGTTGCTTCAACTCCTAAAGAAGCCGTTAAAATGGCGGTTATGGCTGGAATTGACATGAGCATGGTTCCTCATGATTTCACTTTTTTTGACTTATTGGTTGAGTTGGTAAAAGAAGGTCAAGTGCCTATGAGCAGAATTGACGAAGCTTGTGGTAGAATCTTGAAATTAAAATTTCAAACAGGTTTATTTGATAATCCATATCCAGAAGCTGAAGCTAAGAAAAATTTTGGGCTTCTTGAATACAGAAAAGTTGCTTTGGATGCTGCAAGAGAATCAATCACTTTGTTGAAAAATGAAAAAGCAAAAGAAGGTGATCCGGAGGTAATTTTGCCATTGGCAAAAAACAAGAAAGTGCTAATCGCTGGTCCGGGTGGTGAAAATATCACTTCATTAAACGGTTGTTGGTCTTACACATGGCAAGGTGATGTAGCGAAGTGGTATCCTAAATGGAACAAAACCATCAGACAAGCTGTGGAAACCAAAGTGGGTGCTGCTAACGTGGTGAATATCTCAAAAGAAGGTTTTTCTAAGAAGGTAAACTACAAAACAGAAGAGCTGATAGAAGCTGCAAAAAATGTAGATGTTATTTTCTTATGTTTAGGAGAAAATGCATATGCAGAACAACCTGGCGTTATTGATGATTTGACTTTGCCTGATAATCAAATTGCTTTGGCAAAAGCAGCTTACTCAACCGGAAAACCTGTGGTATTGATTTTAACTCAAGGACGTCCGAGAATTATCAGAGAGATTGAACCCGAGGCAGCGGCTATTGTTTTGGCTTACTGGCCGGGTTCTATGGGTGCTGACGCTATAGCTGATGTTATTTTTGGTGATTATAACCCTGATGGAAAACTTCCTTTTACTTATCCGAAATTCACAGGTGATATCATAACTTATGACCACAAGCTCACTGATGCTGTTCAAGAGTTGACTCCCGGAAGAATCACTTTGAATGGTTATAAGCCCCAATATCCTTTCGGTCATGGTTTAAGCTATACCACTTTCACTTATGGTGATTTGAAACTTAGCACCGATAAATTGACCAAAGATGGTAAATTGAAGGTGAGTGTAGAAGTGAAAAATACCGGAAAAAGAGATGGAAAAGTGGCAGTTGAACTTTACACTAGGGATCATTTTGCAAGCATCACGCCAAGTGTGAGAAGATTGAGAAAATTTCAAAAAATTTCTCTTGCAGCAGGAAAATCACAAGTGGTAGAGTTCACTATTGACAAATCAGATTTAGCTTTTGTGAACGCAGAACTCAAAACAGTCACCGAACCCGGTGCTTTTGATGTGATGATCGCAGATAAAAAGGCAACTTTCACTTATGTGGAATAAATAATAAGCTTAATTTCAATGTTTAACAAAAAAGGCTGATGATTTCATCAGCCTTTTTTGTTATTTTTGCTCATTATCATTGGTGAGGGTGAAAAGAAGGAGTATTGCCATTGTTGAAGATAATCTTCAATTGGCACAAACCATAAGTGAGTCTATTAATAAATCCGATAATTTTTCTTTAGCATTCATCGTGTCTAATTATCGTGATTTTGTTGCAAATGTTAGTGAGATAGTTCCGGATGCAATCTTAATGGATTTGCAACTAGAGGACGAATTTAGTGGTTTGGATTGTACAAAATGGATAAAGAAAACACATCCCCATGTTGAAATTTTGGTTTTTACTGTGTTCGAAGACAGCGAGAATGTTTTTGAATCTTTAAAATTTGGTGCATCAGGTTACATTACTAAAAACACACCACCCGATGAAATCTTAAAATCATTTGATGAGATTTTTGAAGGTGGCGCACCTATGAGTCAAAAAATTGCCAGAATGGTGGTGAACTCTTTTCATAAAAAAACAATTCAAAGTCCATTAACAGAAAAAGAAAGTCAGATTCTTGAACTTTTGGCAAGAGGTGCAAGCTATAAATCAATTGCACAATCGCAAGAAGTGGCCTTGACAACAGTTAAATTTCATATCAAAAACATCTATCTCAAATTGCAAGTAAGCAACAAAGAAGATGCATTAGACATTGCGAGACAAAACAAATGGCTTTTATGATTGAAAAATTCAAAACATTCTGGAAAAGTAGAACAGCTCAAACAGAGTCTCCAAGGCTTAAAGTTTACTTCTATCTTTTGTTTTCATTAGTAGTCATCATTTTTGTGAGCAATGTTGTTTTTTTGTTTCAGCCTTCAACTCCATTGATTGTTCATGTGAGTAATTTTTTAGTTTGGGCTGTTTTGCTCTTTTTTTGGCTTTACTGTGACAATGAAAAAAAACTGGTCATTTCTTCAAACATCATCAATGCTGTAGCAATATCAGTTCTTTTTTTGGGTCTTTTTGACACGGGAGGTTTGTTTTCAGTGGACAAAGTTTGGGCTATTGTGGTGATTTGTGCAGCTTATTTTTTTTCTGGGGTTAAATCAGGACTTATTTTTTCCGGCATTGCTCTTTTAGGATTGTTAGTTTATTTTGTCATGCACCAATCTTATCATCAGGATTTTTCTCAACAACCCATGGTGCTTGATGCTGTTTATAACATTATTACCATTTCCTGCGCCATTGTGGTCATTTCTACTTTGGTTTTGGCTTTTGTGGTTACCATCAACCGATTAGAGAAAAGAAACAAAGAGTTAGCTGAAAAGCAAATTAATTACCTCAATGAATTGGTTCTTCAAAAAATCACAGAAATGAACAGTTTGAGAACCGATCTTTCAAAAGATTTTCATGATGTGATGGGTAATAAATTAGCATCAATCAGTTCGATAGCTCAAATGATGGAAAAAAACAAAGCTAAAGGAGAAGCCATTCTTGAAACATATATTTCAGAAATTAATTCACTGAGCAAAGATATTTATCAAGGAACCAAAGATTTCATTTGGACAATTGAAGGGCAGCATCATAATGTTCTTGAAGTGTTTGTTTATCTGAAAGAATTTGCTGAAAAACTCTTCCTGCACTCTGATATTGATTTTTTGTGTGATGGTGCAGAAGATCAACTTGCAGAACTTCCATTAAATCAAAAACAAGCATCTCAAATTATTTTAATTTTAAAAGAGGCTTTTACTAATGCTTTGGTTCATTCAAAAGCTAAGACAGTTATTTTGTCTTATCAGTTGAGCGAGAATTACATCTTTTTAAAAATTCAGGATGATGGATTAGGTTTCGAAACCGAAACATTAGAAAGGATAAATGGAATGAACAATATGAAAGAAAGAGCTAAGTATATTGGAGCTTATCTTGAAATTGATTCATCTGTTGGTAAAGGAACATCTATTGTCTTAGATATCAATGATTTGATTATAAGTTAGGCTTTTCATCAAGCCTATAAACACCCAAAAATCGTCAAGAACCGCTTCCTTCCCCGATAGCTAGCGTGGTACAAACTCAGGCTTTTCTGTTAATTATACCTCCCAACTATCAATCTTATTATTGACTCCCTCGAACTCAAAAAACTCCAAGTATTCTTTTGGAGCTAATACCCTTAACAATTCCTGCAATAACTCATCGGTGCTTGGCTTGACTTTCTTTTTCATATCGTTGTAGTTTGTTCACAAAGATATACCTAGCACCTCAAAAAATTAACTAACGTTGATTTTATGTGAAAGTTTAGAATTAATTGTTACTTTATAAATGAATTTTGAATTTTTAGCATTGTGAATGACAGCTATTCAATTTTAAATTAGGTTTTAAATTTCTCATAAATAACTGCTTCATCTTTTGTTTATTAACCAAACAAACTTTTCTTTCCGGGAACTGACATTTTATTCATCATTTTCATCATTTTTCGCATTTGCTCAAATTGTTTCATTAAATTGTTCACTTGTTGAACGCTTGTGCCACTTCCTTTTGCAATTCTGTTTCTTCTGCTACCATTGATTAAATCAGGATTTGAACGTTCTTCCGGGGTCATTGAGTATATGATGGCCTCAATAGGTTTGAAAGTATCATCTGATATATCAGCATCTTTGATGGCACTGCCCATTCCGGGAATCATTCCCAACAAATCTTTGATGTTCCCCATCTTTTTGATTTGTTGCATTTGTGACAGAAAATCATCAAATCCAAACTGATTTTTTCTTATTTTTTGGTTGATTTTTCTGGTTTCTTCTTCATCAAATGCTTCTTGAGCTTTTTCGACTAATGAAACCACATCACCCATTCCTAGAATTCTGTTGGCCATCCTGTCTGGATGGAAAACGTCTAAGGTGTCTAGTTTTTCCCCTAAACTCACGAATTTGATTGGCTTTTCAACCACAGCTCTGATGGACAGAGCTGCACCACCTCTGGTGTCGCCATCTAGTTTGGTGAGAACAATTCCGTCAAAATTCAATCTTTCATTGAAGGCACTTGCGGTGTTGACAGCATCTTGACCTGTCATTGAATCCACCACAAACAAAGTTTCAGAAGGTTTTATCGCATTTTTGATTTCTTCTGCCTCTTTCATCATTGCTTCGTCGAGACTAGTTCGTCCCGCTGTATCGACAATGACCACTTTTTTGCCCATTTTCTTGGCAAATTCTATCGCATTTTTGGCAATAGAAACCGGACTTTTGTTTTCTTCCTCAGCATAAACTTCAACTCCAACCTGTTCTGCCAACACTTTCAATTGGGTGATTGCAGCCGGTCTGTAAACGTCACAAGCAACCAATAAAACACTTCTTCCTTGTTTCTTTAGTAAATTGGCAAGTTTCCCTGTGAATGTAGTTTTTCCCGATCCTTGAAGACCCGCAATCATCACCACTGAGGGTTCCCCCTTTAGGATAATATCGCTTTTTGTGCTACCCATCAAGGCGGTGAGTTCTTCATGAACAATCTTCACCAATAACTGTCCGGGAGAAACCGCAATCAATACATCACGACCGATGGCTTTTTCCTTGATTGAATCGGTGATTTGTTTAGCAATTTTATAATTGACATCGGCATCTAACAGTGCCTTTCTGATTTCCTTTACTGTTTGGGCTACGTTGATTTCCGTGATTCTTCCTTGACCTTTCAAGGTCTTAAAAGCCTTTTCCAGTTTACCGCTTAAACTTTCGAACATATCTTTTATTCAATGAGTTTGCAAAGATAAGGCATATAAAGAAATAAACCTCAATCTGGCTCAAAAGTGTAGCTTGAAATCGCTTTCTAAAAAAAAAATCGAAATCAATTAATCAAAACTTTTTTCATTTCATCAATAACACTTGCCCAATTTTCCAAAGAATGTTTCGCTTTTTCTTCGTCATAATTGCTTTGAGAAATAACTAGTTCGGTTGAATTACCTCTCGGACTAACCCCATAACATACCCATAAGTAGTTTTCAAGCTTATCTTCTTTTCCACTCCAATTGCTTAGATAACTGAATGCCAGTCTTTTGTTATGCTCATATTCCAAAATCACCCCTTTGTCTTGATATGCTTGTCCTTCCCATTCACCTTTGAAAACAATAGGGTTTCCTACTTTCCAATCACAAATCAAATCTGTGCCAAAAAAATAAGTTTTAACAATTTCGGGGTCTGTTAATGCGTTCCAAACTAACTCTGCTGAGGCATCAACAATAGTTCTGTAATGTATAACGTTTGAGATAATCATTGAAAAAATAAATAGTTTTCGAATGCAATTTATAAAAGTTTAGGGTCTTAAATCTTAACTATGGTTAATTTTTCATCTCACAATTTTGAAAGCGATATAAGCATTTTTAATTGCCATGTAAGTGCTCAGCCAAATAGGTAACATCATTTCTGTACTTCTCGCATGAACAATATCACCAAGGTCAATTAAGTCCTTCCAACCAAATAGGTTCAAAATTTCTTTCACTTTTTCTTTTGCACCATCGTTGTTTCCTGCCAAGAACATGCTTGCTTCACCTCCACACTTTGTGGCATCAACCATCACCTCACAATTTACAATATTTAATGTTTTCACTACCATCACCTCAGGAAATTTTGCTTGAATTGTCTCTCCCAATGAATTGGTGTTAACCAATGACGGGATCAAAAATGGTGGCATACCTTTTGAAAAATCTAAAGGATTGCTCAAATCTATCAATGTTTTGCCGGAAAGGTTGGCTCCACCGGCCATTTCCAATGCATCTAAGGTATGTTCACCTTTTGTGCAATTGAAAATCAATTCGCCAAAAGAAGAAGCCTCAGTAAAAGTGCCTTGTGATGCATTTGAACCATTTGTTGACACCCATTCTCTCGCCTTTTCATTGTTTGATGATCTTGAACCCATCATCACTTCAAAACCTAGACTGATTAATTTAGAACCAATGGTTTTTCCTACCATGCCTGTTCCTAAGATTCCTATTTTTTTCATGTCTTTAAAATTGATATTGACTATACTTTTTATAGTTCCAAATCTAACTTGAAGTGAACCTTTTAGCAATAACTGTTAAATTTGACAGTCTTTAAAAATTGATATTATGCTGATAAAAGGTAAAAACATGGCTTATGACTTGAATGGTAAAATTTATCATTGCGCTATGGATGTGACAATGAATTTTGTCGGAGGAAAATGGAAATCAGTAGTTCTTTGGTATCTAAGAAATCAAACCATGAGATTTGCAGAACTTAAAAAACAAATTCCTGACATCACAGAAAAGATGCTCAGCATACAATTGAAAGTTTTGGAAAAGGATGGATTGATTGTTAGAAAAGTATATGGCGAAAAACCACCATTGAAAGTAGAATATACTTTATCTGATTTTGGGCAAACATTGATTCCGGTTTTGAATGCTATTGCCAAGTGGGGTAGGGAACTTGGGAATGAGAGAGGAGAATTAGTAGAAATTATTCAATAATAAAAACACAAATCTGCAAGTCATTTCTCATACTTCTTACAGAAGCATTTAAAATTCAATCAAAAGTTGGAATTTATAATAAAAGAGTTCACGAAGGATCACATCCGTTAATCAGGAAAATGATTTCTTTTTTAGATTCTAAAACTCACATTATTATTAGCATTTA
>JBDNDT010000219.1:0-5176 GCA_046718985.1 Cytophagales bacterium | reverse complement strand
AGGTCAACATAAATTCCGTTTGGTTTAATGTTTAGACCGGCGATACATTCTTTCAACATCACCGGTGTATGGTAAGTTAAGTTCTTCATTATCTTCCGCTTCCAAGGTGTGTTTGCATTAATGTGGCCAATTCTTTCCGGTCTTTCACCAGACTTTGCTCATAACGTTGGGGCTCCCAAAGTTCTAAGCGATTTCCCAAACCCACCATAACGGCTTCTTTGGTGATTGAGGCAAATTCTAATAATTTTTTAGGTATCAAAAACCTACCCAATGCATCCAAATCCAACTCATTGCTGAATCGCAAGAAATTTCTTTGAATGAATGAGGTGTTCTCATCAAACTCATTGAGTGAGGTGATTTTTTGTGCCACTTTTTCCCATTCGGGCAAACTGTAAATCAGCAAACAGTCGTCAGTAGGGCTTTTGGTGAGCATCACAGATTGGCTGAAATTTTCAGGAAGGCGCGATTTTACCTTTGAAGGCAACAACATGCGGCCTTTGGCATCAATCGTACATTCATATTCTCCTGAGAAGTAAGCCATTTTGGATAAGATTCTCCTATTTTAATTTGCTACAAATCTATGAAAACGTTTTCATTTTTCAACCACTTTTTACCACTTTTTACCATTAATGTTTAAAAATCGCTTAAATACAATAAGAATGAGCTTTTTTATGATGCAACTTTGTAGGGATTTAAACTTGTAAATCCTTTTAATCATCTCTAAACTCCCCAAAAACAGATATTTCTAGACAATAATAAGATTGTGGTAAGAAGTGGGAAGAATTTCCTTGAGAAACATCGTTATAAAACTAAAAAACCTTAAACCAAAATATTCAACTAGAAATATGAGGGTGTTGAACTTTTTAAAAGTTTTGACGGGTATGTGAATGAGATTTAGCTAAAGTTGTTAGCGTAACAGCATAATTTGGACTTACTCCCGATTTATAGTCAATCTATCTTCCCTTTTAAAGTTTTATTTGATGATGCTTTAACTATCTTTGCCTTCAGATAATATTCTTGTTTCTCAAAAATGGAATTGAATAAATATAGCAAACGTCTGACTCAAGACGTTACCCAGCCTGCTTCTCAGGCGATGATGTATGGTGCAGGATTTTCTGATGATGACATGAAAAAAGCCCAAGTGGGCATTTGTTCAAGTGGTTATGAAGGGAACACATGCAACATGCACTTGAACACCTTGCAAGAATGGGTGAAAGAAGGTGTGACTAATGCAGGTCTCAAAGGATTGAAATTCAATACTATAGGCGTCAGTGATGGCATGAGCATGGGAACTGACGGAATGTGTTTTTCTTTAGTTTCCAGAGATGTGATTGCCGACTCAATAGAAACCATTGCAGGGGCTCATTATTATGACTCTTTGGCGACCATCATGGGTTGCGACAAAAACATGCCGGGTGCTGTGATTGCCATGGCAAGATTAAACCGTCCTAGTTTGATGGTTTATGGAGGAACCATAAAAGCAGGTGTTTGGAAAGGAGAAAAATTAAATATCGTCTCAGCTTTTGAGGCATTAGGGAAAAAGTTTACCGGACAAATTTCGGAAGAAGATTTCAAAGGTATTGTCAAAAATGCTTGTCCGGGAGCAGGCGCCTGCGGTGGGATGTACACAGCAAACACTATGGCATCGGCCATTGAAGCTATGGGTATGAGTTTACCTTACAGCTCATCAGCTCCTGCCATCAGCGAGAAAAAGAAATTAGAATGTTTAGCAGTTGGAGAAGCATTGAAAAACCTTTTAACAAAAGATATCAAACCAAGCGATATCATGACTTTTGAGGCATTCCAAAATGGCATTAGGGTGGCAATGGTTTTAGGAGGTTCTACCAATTTAATTTTGCACATGTTGGCAATGGCTAAAACAGCTGGTGTAAAATTGACATTGAAAGATATTCAAGCGATGAGCGACAAAACCCCCATGTTGGCAGATATGAAGCCAAGCGGAAAGTATATGATGGAGGACCTTGATAGCATCGGCGGAGTGCCGGCCATCATGAAAATGATGATGAATGAGGGTATGATTCATGGCGATTGTTTGACAGTGACCGGAAAAACAGTGAAAGAAAATCTTGAACTTTATCCTGAAATGCCTAAAGACCAAGATATCATCAAGCCTCTTAGCAATCCAATCAAGGCAGATGGTCATTTGCAAGTGCTCTTCGGAAATATTGCCCCTGACGGCTCAATTGCCAAAATCACAGGCAAAGAAGGTGAAACCTTTGAAGGTGAAGCCATCGTTTTCGACTCTGAACAAGAGGTGAATGAAGGTATTGAAAAAGGAATGGTAAAAGCGGGTCATGTAGTAGTGATTAGATATTGTGGTCCTAAAGGCGGTCCCGGTATGCCTGAAATGTTGAAACCCACCTCATTGTTGATAGGTGCAGGCTTGGGCGACAAAGTAGCATTGATCACTGATGGAAGATTTTCAGGTGGAACACATGGTTTTGTGGTGGGTCATATAACTCCTGAGGCCATTGACGGAGGAAACATTGCACTTATCAAAAATGGGGACAAGATTTTGGTTGACTCAAAGACTAACCGCTTGCATGTTTATCTGTCTGATGAAGAATTAGCTGAAAGAAGAAAAACTTGGCAAAAACCCGATTTCAAAGTTAAATCAGGTGTGCTGTATAAATACATAAAAACAGTTTCCTCCGCATCCTTGGGTTGCGTGACGGATTTGTGATTTATTAACCCGGGGCTCTGAACATGAGCCCTTTTGATATTTTTAAACATGAAAAAACTTTTGTTAAAATTCTTCCCCTTTTTCTTTATCCCTTTTCTGTTCTCATGTGAAGAACTTCGTGAAGAAATCACCATCACAAATGATGGTTCCGGAAATTATGAAGTTTACACTGATATGTTGCCTATGATGAAAACCATGGCTTCAATGGGTTTAAATGAAGAATTGTCGGAGGATGAAAAAAAAGCCAAGTTAAATGAAATGATATGGAAAGGAAAAACAGGCAAGATTGATTCTATCATAGACATGAAAGATAAAATCGGCAAAGAATACAAGGGTAAGGAATATGAAAACATCCTCAAAAACACAACAGCTTACATGAAAGGTGGAGTTGAAGAAGACAAAATGGTTATGGGTGTTAAATTTAATTTCAAAAATGGCAAAGAGTTAGAAAGCTTTCAAGCTATGCTGGAAGATTCTCAGAAAAACAAAGGAGATACAAAAGCTATGGGAAAAACGAAAAGCGTCACCAAATTAAGCACCTCTGGCTTTTCAAGAACCACAAAAGTGGTAGAAAAGGTAGATTTGAATGATGCAAACATGACAATGACCATGCAATTTATTGCTAACACAAAAATGGTAACCGTTGTGAAAACTCCAAAGAAAATTAAATCTGTGAAGGGACAGTTTGTCAAAGAACAAAAAGACTTTGAGGTGGTGTTTGAGTATAATTTGGCATCATTGTTGAAACAAGAAATCAACACAGATTTTGCAATTGAATATTAAGGTCATGAAAAGGTTGTTAACAATTGTTTTTTTTGCGTTTTCTTTGAACATAAACGCACAAAGTATCAACTTCAAAGTGATGAGCTTTGAAAGTGCTATCGAACAAGCAAAATCAGAAAAAAAACTGGTCTTTTTAGATTTTTATGCCACTTGGTGCGGTCCATGTAAACTTATGGACAAGAAAACGTTTTCCTCAGCAAATGTTGCCAACTTGATGAATGAAATGTTTGTTAATGTGAAAGTTGATGTAGATGATAAACAATTTGCAAAACTCATGAATGATTTCAACGTGAACGAAGTACCCACTTATATCATCATAGATTTAAACCAAAAAGTATTAAATAGATTGACAGGATATTTTCCAGAAAAAAAATTCATCGAAGAATTGAATAGTTTGAAAAAATAAACCAACTTAGCGATGATAAATCGCTAAATTTTGATCTTTTCGAGTTCATTTTTAAAGCCATTATTATTTTTGATTGGTGGAATTTTGGTTTCATCTACAAGTGCCATCACATCTCAAGACCCTGCATCAATTATACTCTGCTGTTCAATTCCCTTATTTTTTGCCATATTTTTTAGCTTTTACACTTTTACCAATTGGTTAAAAAACGCATTTCTTATGCTCTTTTTTTTCTGTTTTGGATATTCTTCTCATTCCAACTTCCAAAGGGAAATCGAAATAGTTCAAAATGACATTCTAATTGAAGGTGCATTCTTGATGCGTGTAGAATCAGCAATCATAGAAGATGCAAAAAAAAAGAAAAAAGTAGATCTCAAAATTGTGGAAAGAGAATATTCAGGTTTGAAAGTATTAGCAATCCTTGATACCGGATTTACCTTAAACTTATCAAGAGGAGATTTGATTGTGGTGAGCGGTAAAATGATTCCAAGCAAATTGCCAAGAAAACCCTACGATTTTGACTACAAAAAGTATTTGGCTAAAAAAGGCATAGGTCACCTCATAACCATCAATGATGAGAACATTCAACATCATCATAAAGCAAATGACTATCACCTTATGTCAATAATTGATCAAACCAGAATTTGGGCAATCAATGAGTTGAAACGTTTGATTCCTGATTCAAGATTGAACCCTATTGCAGTGGCATTGGTCGTTGGTGAAAAATCATTGATTGACAGAGAAACCAAAGAAAACTATTCCAAAACAGGTTTGATGCATGTTTTGGCAGTTTCAGGCATGCATGTCGGTTTGGTTTACTTGTTTTTCACCTCTATTCTTTCTCTTTTTTTCAATGGTCGCAAATCAAAATGGACAAAGTTTTTAATTGTGGTTATTTTTTTAGGGTTCTACACGCTGTTCACCGGATTTAGTGCATCAGTTGTGAGGGCTTGCACCATGTGTTTTTTTGCAGAGCTTTCTAAATTGAAAAGAAAAGAAACAAACTTGATTCATATACTTTGTTCAAGTGCTTTTTTTATGTTGCTGTTGAAGCCACAGTGGTTGTTTGAATTAGGATTTCAGCTTTCATTTTTAGCTGTTTTAGGAATTGGGTTACTTAATCAACCATTAACAGAACTTTTGCATACAGAAAACAAAGTGTTAAAGTTTTTTTGGTCAAGCTTTTGTGTGACCATTTCAGCGCAACTTGCTGTGACCCCATTGACTATCTATTACTTTAATGCTTTTCCGACTTACTTTGTGCTCTCTAATCTTTTGGTTCTACC
>JBDNDT010000218.1:0-5196 GCA_046718985.1 Cytophagales bacterium | reverse complement strand
TGATGGAGGAACAGCATTCATTTTTTACGGTCCTCACATCGGAATCAATGACGCAGGTGAAGTGGGAAGAATGAAAAGGTGGGGGCAAGCCAAAGACTCTAATTCTTGTGGTGCTTTGATGTTGGCTCTTGACAGATTAATCACCGAAGACCATGAAGATGTTTACATCCCGATTTCAACAGAAATTGATTATCAGCAAATTTTGCTTGAAAGAATGTTGATGCCCTTCAAAAACGAAATTTTGGCGCATGAAGAACCTAAAGTGGCCATCACGGAAAAAACATACATCGCAACTGAATATCTGTTGAAAAAAGCCATTGCTATGGCTAAAGATGAGTTCCACACTGACACAATTGTTCTGTTAGGTGGCATAATCATCAACACAGATCATGGTCAACCTGATTGGTTTGATGTTAGAAATTTTGAAGTCTTGAGAATTTGTGATGTTAAGGGAATTGTTCCTGCTGAACTCTCAGAAAGAGAAGCTTTCAAAGAACTTTGATATTTTTCCTGTTTTGAAAAAGCAGTCAAGGCGGGGGTGGAATTAACCGTCTTGACTTTAATATAAAAATTAATCCAAATCAAATCACAAATTATAAGAGCGTTTGTAAAACGCTTTTTTTTACATATTAAGGCTTAAAGCATCATGTTTTCAAAAACAAAATTTGTTTACAATTTTAAATTGAAAAGCATAGTATAGCAATTTTTTTGATTCCTTTTGCAACTTTTGTAATTTGATTGTTGTTTCGATGTTTAAAGAAAATTTGATTATGATTTACGTAAGCGACAAAGCAAAAGAATATATCTCAGAATTAAAGACCAAAGAAGGGCACACTGATGAACATAATATAAGGGTTTCAGTGAAAGGTGGCGGTTGTTCGGGTCTGATGTATGACCTCACATTTGACAATTCAGTCAATCCCAGTGATGAGGTTTTTGAAGATAAAGGTTTGAAAATTTTAGTGGATAAGAAAAGTTTGCTTTATTTATTAGGCACTACTTTGGAATATTCCGACGGTTTGAACGGCAAAGGTTTCCATTTTGTGAATCCTAATGCTACAAGAACTTGTGGTTGTGGCGAAAGTTTCTCCGTGTGATAGCAGTCTGATTTTTTTTCAACTGATATCAAGCTCCAAATCATTAATTAAGTTTCAACATTTTATAATCCTGACTGTTTAACAATAGAACCGGTCAGGATTTTTTTTTAAAAACACAGCAAATTTTCTTCAATTGCACTTTATTGCAAGCTTGATAGTTCGCTTTATTCCTTCTTTCACAAAATGACTGAAACTAGTTTTGCTTTATAACTAAAAAGTGCTTTAACTTTGCTCCCATGGGTATTCGTTCTCTGTTGAGCAAGCCATTGGCTAAAGTTGTTCGTTCTCAAATTGTGAAGTGGTCTTCTGACCCTGTTGGTTCACAAAACAAAGTGTTTAATGAATTGATGTTTGGTGTGAAGGACACCATTTTTGCTAAAGACCATTCTTTGAATTCTGTGAAAAGCTATCAAGAGTTCAAAAGAAAAGTGCCTGTTCAAGATTATGAAGGTTTTAAGGAATATATCAAAAGAATCAAAGACGGCGCATCAGATGTGCTTTGGAAAGGATTGCCTATTTATTTTGCTAAAACCTCAGGCACGACTTCAGGAATCAAATACATTCCAATCACCAAAGAATCTATTCCCCACCATATCAACAGTGCTAGGAATGCCTTGCTTTGCTATATAGAAGAAACCGGAAAATCTCAATTTTTAGACAAAAATCTGATGTTCCTTTCCGGTAGTCCTAAATTGGATTTGTCAGGCCATGTGCCTTATGGAAGACTTTCGGGAATTGTCAACCATCATGTGCCTAAATATCTCAGAAGCAATCAAAAACCTAGTTATGAAACCAATTGCATCGAAGATTGGGAAACTAAATTAGAAAAAGTGATTGATGAAACTTTGGCAAGTGACATGAGTTTGATTTCGGGAATTCCGCCCTGGGTGCAGATGTATTTTGACCGAATCATCGAAAGAACCGGGAAAAAAGTAGGGGAGGTGTTTCCAAATTTTTCACTTTATGTTTATGGAGGGGTCAACTTTGAACCATATAGAGCAAAACTTTTTGACTCAATTGGCAGGCGAGTAGATTCCATTGAAACTTACCCGGCATCAGAAGGCTTCATCGCTTATCAAGACCGCCAAAGCGAAGAAGGTTTGTTGCTACTCTTGGATGCAGGAATTTTTTATGAGTTCATTCCTGTTTCAGATTATTTCTCTTCTCAACCCACCAGACTAACCATAGCTGATGTGGAATTGGGAGTGAATTATGCCTTAGTGATGTCAACCAACGCAGGATTGTGGGGATATTCAATTGGTGACACCGTGAAATTTGTCTCTAGAAATCCTTATAGAGTTGTTGTTACCGGAAGAGTGAAGCATTTTCTTTCAGCCTTTGGAGAGCATGTGATTGGAGAAGAAGTAGAAAATGCGATGCTAGCTACTTTAGAACATTTTCCTGAAGTTGAAATTGTAGAATTCACGGTAGCTCCCCAAGTTGCCCCCGAATCAGGATTGCCTTATCATGAATGGCTTATTGAGTTTTCCAAAGAACCTAATGATTTTGAGGCTTTTGTGAATTATCTTGACCATCAATTGGTGAAAAGAAACACTTATTATGATGATTTAATCACAGGAAGTATTTTAAGAAAACTGAGAATTTCAGTGATGCAAAAGAATGCTTTCATTGAATATATGAAATCAATCGGAAAGTTGGGAGGTCAAAACAAAGTGCCAAGGCTTTCCAATGACAGAACAATCGCAAACGCCATGAAACCATGGCTCGTGAAAACCATTTAATCCAATTTCAAAATGCAAAAACCATCTTTGCCCAGAGGCACAAGAGATTTTGGACCTGAAACCATGTCCAAAAGGAGTTACATGTTTGCCATAATCAAAAATGTGTTTGAAAAGTTTGGATTTCAACCTTTGGAAACTCCTTCAATGGAAAACTTAGAGGTCTTGACCGGAAAATATGGAGACGAAGGTGATCAATTGATTTTCAAAGTGCTCAATTCAGGAAATTATCTAGATGGGGTTGATGAAGATCTTCTTAAAAAAGAAAACACTAAAAAACTAACCCCTAAAATTGCTGAAA
Source organism: Cytophagales bacterium (assembly GCA_046718985.1). Taxonomy (GTDB): domain Bacteria; phylum Bacteroidota; class Bacteroidia; order Cytophagales; family UBA9547; genus JBDNDT01. Next base: position 2,059 of record JBDNDT010000218.1, on the reverse strand, counting down.
AAGCATTGAGATATGACTTGACTGTCCCTTTTGCTCGTTATGTAGTGATGAACAAAGCCACACTTTCTTTTCCTTTCAAAAGATTTCAGATTCAACCTGTTTGGAGGGCTGACAGACCCCAAAAAGGTCGTTACAGAGAGTTTTATCAATGCGATGCTGATGTTGTCGGGACGGATTCCCTCTTGTGTGAGTGGGAAGCATTTCAAATGATTGATGAAGTGCTCGCCACTTTTGGATTGGCTTCTTTCACCATCAAATTTAACCACAGGGCAGTGTTAAGCGCAATGTCTGAATATGTCGGTTTAAAGGGCAGAGAAATGGATTTATGTGTGGCAATCGACAAACTTGACAAGGTTGGAAATGAAGCAGTGAACAATGAGTTGAGTCAAAAAGGTTTTCCTCATGACACCTTAAAATTGCTGTCACCTTTTTTTGAAGAGAAACAAGACTTAAACACTAAAATCACTCATCTTGAAAGTTTGATTGGGCAGTTTGAAAACGGCAAAAGAGCTTTGGCTGATTTATCACAGTTATCAAAATTGCTTGAAACAAAAAACCTTAAAAAAGCAACATTACAATTAGATTGTAGTTTGGCAAGAGGAATGGGATATTACACAGGATGCATTTGGGAAGTGAAAGCAAACCAAGTGAGCATGGGGAGCATTTGCGGTGGAGGTCGTTATGATAACTTAACAGGAGTTTTTGGTTTGGAAGGAGTCTCAGGAGTAGGATTTTCTTTTGGTGTTGAGCGAATCTTTGACGTGTTAGAAGAACTGAATCTTTTCCCAAGTGACCAATCAGTTTCGACCCAACTGCTTATCACCAGTTTTGATGAAGAAAGTTTTTTATATGCTTTAGATTTGCTTGATTTCTTCAGGTCTAATAATATTAAAACTGAATTGTATCCTGAACCTACAAAAATCAAAAAACAATTTACTTATGCTGATAATAGGAAAATTCCTTTTGTTTTAGTGATTGGGTCTGATGAAATGTCAACCGGAAACTTGACTGTTAAAAACTTAAAAACCGGAGAGCAAATAAAGAAAACTAGAGAAGAAGTCTTGATAGCGTTAAAGAATGTAACATTATAAGTGCTGTAAATATTGAGAAGGTTTTAAATCTGAACATAAACAAGTTTTTGAAACCTATATCATATAAACCCCCGAAATATTACCCGCTTCATCAAATTCAACGTCTATGGTGTCTTTTAGAGTGGTCGCTAATGCATAGCCAACCAAATCAGCTTTGATGGGGAATTTTTTGTGCGCTCGGTCAACCATCACCGCAGTATGAATTTTTTTGATGTTGATTTGAAAAAAGGGTTTCAAGCTGTAAGCCATCGTTCTTCCGGAGTTCATCACATCATCTACCAAAAGAATAGCTTTGTTGGTCACTTGTTCAACATCAAAGTCCAAGCTCACTTCGCTTTGTTGGGGGGCAAACTTGTCTAAACTGACTTTGATAAGGTGTGCCTTTATAGGACTGATTTTCTCAAGTTTTTCTTTTAGCAGAGATGCCAAAAGATATCCTTTATCATAAATGCCGGCAATAAAAATTTCTTTTTCTTCGAAATTGTTCTCATAGATTTCATAAGCCATTCTTTCCAGAATGTGTTCTACCTTTTGTTTATCGAGTACTAATGATTTTTCCATGAAGAAAAAAGAAAAAGCCATGCCTAATGAAGACATGGCATAAATCGTTGTTTAAATTAAAACTTCAAACCCAAATCTAAGCTGAAAGCAGAGGTTTTGTTGTTCATAATTGAAGATAAGGCTTTTCCATCCCCGTCTTTCACAGCCGGGTTCATCATATTAATCAAGCCATGCTGATAACTGATACCTGCCAACAATGAATTGTTTGAGCTTACCTTATATTCGATGCCGGCGCCCACATTGATGGCAAAATCAATCGGTTGAAAAACAGATCTTTTCTTTCTGTTGGGGTTATTATCAACATTTTTGGCATAATCATAAATACCTACTTCGTCTTTGCCTACCAATTTTTCATTGATTTTGATGTCCAAAATGGTGCCTGCCAAGAAATAAAGTTTCATATCAGA
>JBDNDT010000217.1:0-5215 GCA_046718985.1 Cytophagales bacterium | reverse complement strand
TCAGCGAAGCATTGAGAAGCATCAGAACAAGTCTAGAGTTTATGTTGCCGAAGAACAATCAACCCAAAATCATCAGCATCACCTCAACCATCAGTGGAGAGGGAAAAACTTTTGTTTCGGTGAATCTTTCCGGGGTGATTGCAATGTCTGGATTGAAAGTGGTTATTATTGACCTTGACATGAGAAAATCTAAAATTCATTATGCTTTTGATGCAGAAAATGATATAGGTATGAGTAACTTATTGATAGGAAAAGCGAAAATTGACGATGTAATAAAAAAATCTCCTATTGAAAACTTTGATTTCATTTGTGCCGGTCCCAATCCTCCCAACCCTTCTGAATTGCTGATATCAGACACCTTCAATGAAATTATTGAACAATTAAAACAAAGATATGATATCATTTTTATTGATTCCCCTCCTGTTGGCTTGGTCACCGATGGAGTGATTATTATGCAAAAAGCTGATATGCAACTTTATGTAGTCAGGGCTGAATATTCTAAGAAAGGTTTTGAAAAATCAATTAACAATTTGATTAAAAAGAGCAGTTTCAAAAAATTAGGCGTAATTTTAAATTGCTTTGACGGCTCTGCTAATTATGGTTACGGTTATCGTTATGGCTATGGTTATGGCTACGGTTATTATTCTGATGATGAAAAATCAAAGAACGGGATAGTCGCAAGAATAAAGAAAATGTTTGTTAAAGAGGATATTGAATAATAAATATGTCATGGTTTAGTTCTGTTTTTTCAACTAGTGCACCTGTTTTTGAGGATAGCATCAAAGTTGAGTTCCATAATCATATTCTACCCGGATTAGATGATGGTTCGAGAGATGTTTTTGAATCTCTGGAATTGTTGAAGAACATGCAGGAGTTGAGAAAAGAGAAAGTGGTGATGACCCCTCACATCATCAGTGACATGTATAAAAATTCGCCCGAAACGATTTTGCCCAAACTCGAACTATTGAAGATAGAGGCTCAAAAAGCGAACATCAATTTAGAGCTTCATGCCGCAGCAGAATATTATGTTGATGAAACATTTTTGGATTTGAGCAAAAGCGACAACCCCATCCTGAGTTTCGGAACAAAGAAAAAATATGTCTTGATAGAAACAGCTTTCATGAACAAATCACCATTCTTAAAAGAAGTGATATTCAATCTTCAAAGCAGAGGGTACGTCCCGATTTTGGCTCATCCTGAACGATATGTTTATCTTTATGATGACTTTGAAAAATATGAAGATATTTTTGATTCAAACATCAAATTTCAAATCAACATTTTGTCATTGGCTGGCTATTATTCACCTGAGGCAAAAAAAATTGCTGAAAAACTAATAGATGCTAAAATGGTACATTTCTTGGGAAGTGATTGCCACAACATGAAACAAATGATGGTCTTGAAAGAAGCAGTAAAATTAAAGTATTACAACAAAGCATTAAAACTCAATTTGTTGAATAATAGCATTTTTGATTAACTAATTATGACATTCGGAACTGTTTTGGTCACTGGCGGTTCAGGGCTCTTGGGTCTTGAAATAACTAAGCATTTGGCAATGAACGGCTTAAATGTCATTTCAACTTATAATAAGTCATTACCCAATTTTAAACACCCATTGGTTACGTTCCGTCATCTTGATATTTTAGACACATTGCAACTTGTTGAAATATTAGAAAAATGCTCTCATGTAATCCATTGTGCTGCGATTGTTTCATTTTCGAGATATAAAAGAAATGAAATGTTTGAAACCAATGTGTTAGGAACAAAAAATTTGGTTGACTGCATGCTCAAATTCAATGATAAAAAACTGGTGCATATCAGTTCTGTTGCAGCATTAGGAAGGAGCGACGGAAAAATCATCACTGAAAATTCAATGTGGAGCGATGGACATCCACACACTTATTATGCCAAAACTAAACACCTCGCCGAACTTGAAGTTTTCAGAGGAATTGAAGAAGGACTAGATGCAACCATTCTAAATCCTTCTGTCATTTTAGCACCACCGTCGGGTGACCGAACTAGCGGTAAACTGATTAACTATGTCAAAAAAGGAGCTTATTTTTATCCTAAAGGTTTCCTAAACGCCGTTGATGCAAGAGATGTTGCAAATGCTGCTTTTTTAGCACTCCAAAAAAACACCGGAGAGGCAAGAATAACCTTAAATGGTTTTAGAATCAGTTATCAAGAGTTTTTTAGTCTAGTTTCCAAAAGACTTTCAAAAAGAACACCAAATATCCCTACTAATCAATTTCTTAACATTGTGGTTTGGATGATTGATTCACTGTTTTGTTTGTTTACCAAAAAAGAACCTTTAATCACAAAAGAAACCTTACAACTCAGCAAAAGAGATTACGTTTATCAATTGAAGAACAAAGAATTGTTGGAAATTCAGTTCAGAGATATGGAAAATACTTTAGATTGGTGTTGCCAATAAATGGTTATTTTCTTGTGATTTTGAAGTGCAAATATTATATTCAACCTTTAAACTGAAAGAGGATGGGTCATAAGTTCAAAGAAAGCGAAGAAGGGAACGAGCACATCAACAAATTTGAGGAAATGTTGAAAAACAATGATCTTTATTATTTCAACACTGAGGCCTATGAATATATTATCGAATATTATCTCGATAAACAAAAACTCAAGAAAGCTTTAAAAGCCTCCGATATTGCTATATCTCAATATCCATTCTCTAATGATTTTAAATTATACAAAGCCAATATATTAATCAACATTGGGCATTATCAGGATGCGGAAGAACTCATCTCAACCCTTGAGATGTTCAGCCAAGATGAAGAATTGTTGATGCTGAAAGGTATTTTGTTGGCACACAAAGGAGAATATGAAAAAGCACTGAAGCACTTTCATGATATTGAGCCCTTGATTGAAGAAAAAGAGGATGTTTACTTCAACATCGCGCTTGCTTACCAATCAATCGCCAATTATGAAAAAGCTATAGAATATTACAAAAAAGTGATTGAACTCAACATAGAAAACGAAGATGCCCTATATGAATTGGCTTTTTGTTTAGATGTTACAGAACAACTTGAGTCGAGTGTTTCATTCTATGAAAAGTTTATAGACCAAGATCCTTATTCACATGTTGCTTGGTATAACTTAGGGTTGGTTTACAGCAAGTTAGATAATATGGAAAAAGCCTTATGGGCTTATGACTATGCGACTTTAATCAAAGAAGATTTTTCTTCGGCCTACTATAATATGGGAAGCATTTACGCCACTCAAGAAAAACACGTAGAGGCTATAAAATGCTTTGAGAAAGTGCTTGAAAATGAAGATCCAACAGCAGAGACTTATTGTTGCATAGCTTCAAGTTATCACAAACTTGATAATTTTGAGATGGCACTCAATTATTACAGAAAAGCCACCAAACAAGAGCCAAGATATTCTGAAGGTTGGTATGGTATGGGTTCTACACTCATCAATCAGAAAAAAGCTTTTGAGGCACTTCACTTTCTCAACAAAGCCATTGAATTAGACGAAATGGTAGGTGAATATTATCTTGCAAAGGCTGATGCTGAATATATGGTCGGCAATGTGGTGAGTGCAGAAGAAAACTATGAAAAAGCCTCCACCCTTTTCAATCAAGAGCCTGATTTGTGGTTGAATTGGTCTTATTTATATTTTGACCAAGGGGATTACAACAAAGCTTGCGACACCCTTTTCAATGGAATCGAGTCCTTGCCTGAAGACGCAGACTTATATTATCGTGCCGTGGTTTATTTAATTTATGCAGGATTGTATAAAGAAGCATTATTATATCTGGAAAATGCTTTAATTTTGGACTTTGATAAACATGTTTCGCTTTATGAGTTTTTTCAAGAGCCAAACTCTTTCAAAACCATATTTAACATCATTGAGCAGTATAGAAAAAGCTGAATGCATAAAGGCACTATGACAAATTTTTTTTTAGAGAAATTACCCACTCGAACTGAGAAGCCGCGTTCGTTAGGTTACACCATGTCAATGGACAAGGGTTTGAGTCTAAGACAAGCTGAAGACTTTGTAGATGTTGCGGGAAGCCATGTTGATATTGTAAAGCTCGGCTGGGCTACTTCAATGTTTACTAACAAACTGGCAGAAAAAATCAAGGTATATCAAAATGCAGGGATACCGGTTTATTTCGGAGGAACTCTTTTTGAAGCTTTCATCGTGAGAGGACAATTTGACGATTATTTGAGACTCATTGATAAATATAACCTTGAACATGCTGAAGTCTCAGACGGCTCCATCACTCTAGACCACGACATAAAGTGTGAATATATTCACAAACTCGCCCAAAAAGTGACCGTTCTTTCAGAGGTCGGTTCTAAAGATGATACCAAAATAATTCCACCTTATCAATGGATTGAGCTCATGCAGAAAGAGCTTGATGCCGGTTCTTGGAAAGTGATTGGAGAAGCAAGAGAATCAGGAAATGTGGGTCTCTTCCGTTCAAGCGGCGAAGTGAGACAAGGCTTGGTTCAAGAAATCCTCACCAAAATTCCGGGAGAAAAAATCATTTGGGAAGCACCTCAAAAATCGCAACAGGTTTGGTTTATTAAACTGTTAGGTTCAAATGCGAATTTGGGAAATATTTCTCCATCAGAAGTCATCCCATTGGAAACCATAAGACTAGGTTTAAGAGGAGATACTTTCAGTGATTTTTTGTGATCGTAACTGTTTTTAAATCATTAAGTCATAATTTGGATTATGGTATGATTTTTAAAATGCCTTAATTTAATTGAAGGCAAGATATAAGTTTTGCTTATGTTTATATATATATATATATTCAACAAAACTATAAATTAAACCTACTTTAAAATATTTCTTTGAAACAACAAGTGAGTTTAGCTTCCTTTGAATAATACCTGAGAAAAAGATTATTATTTAGAACATGACTAAATGAATGAAATATCCTCTAATGTCTTCTCTGTTTAGGGTATGTATTCTTGTTTTTGTTCAATTTTTTGGATTGGATTTTTGGATTAACTCTGTTTTTATTACTTTTTCGGCATAGTTTTCCCTAGCAGGTTTTTAAACCCTCTTTGTTTTGCTAACCTATTGCTATACGGCTCTCGGTGTCTGTTCCTTTTGTACAATTTGGGAATGAGAACTTCCCATAATCTCTCTACACACTCCCAAAGCAACTTCACATCGGTTGGGTATCTCACATAGCTCTCAAAACAGGTTGCATCCATCATCGTTAGATGCAGATTCTCCA
>JBDNDT010000216.1:0-5234 GCA_046718985.1 Cytophagales bacterium | reverse complement strand
GAAAATCTAATTACAAGAATGGTTGAACATCCTCCCAGAACTTACAAAATGATTGTTAGCTAAATGACTAATTTAAAAATAGATTATATTCTCAAAAATTAATTAACCTAAAATCAAAAATCTCACGTTACAATTAAGAATCTTTTCTTAGAATTGTAATTATTTTTCTAAAACATGAAAATTATCATTTCAGGCGGCGCAGGATTTGTAGGATCTAACCTAGCTTTATTTTTCAAGTCAAAATATCAAAACTATGAAGTTTTGTGTCTGGACAACCTCAAGCGCAGGGGTTCAGAGCTTAATCTTGCAAGACTTAAAGAAAATGGAATTGCATTCCAACATGCAGACATTCGTTGCAAAGAAGATTTGATGGAAATAGCATCAGGCGATGTGTTCATAGATTCGTCAGCAGAGCCCTCGGTGATGGCAGGTATCACTTCACCTGTTGAGCAAGTGTTCAACAACAATTTAACAGGAACGCTCAATTGTTTAGAATTATCTAAAAGAATTGGTGCGAGTTTTGTGTTCCTTTCAACTAGTAGAGTTTATCCTATTCAAACCATTGAAAGCCTCAGTTTTGACGAAAAAGATACCAGATTTGTACTCTCTGAACATCAAAATGTTAGCGGTGTTTCATCAAAAGGTATCAATGAAAATTTTCCTTTGAAAGGAAGTCGTTCCTTTTATGGCACCACAAAACTAGCTTCTGAATTGCTGATAGAAGAATACAACGCTCTAGGAGGACTAAAAACAGTGATCAACCGTTGTGGTGTGCTCACAGGACCATGGCAAATGGGCAAAGTTGACCAAGGAGTGGTGGTGCTTTGGGCTGCCAAGCATTTTTGGAAACAAAAGCTGGCATACATTGGCTATGGTGGCAGTGGAAAACAAACTCGAGACATATTACATGTTCAAGATTTGTTTAGGCTAGTTGACTTTCAAGTTCACAATATAGAAAAAGTAAATGGTGAACTGTTTAATGTTGGTGGCGGAAATGAGGTTAGTGTATCTTTACTTGAACTAACGGAGTTATGTCAGGAAATTTCCGGTAATAAAATAGAAATCAATCGAGTAGCTGAAACAAGAGCCGCAGATATTAAGCTCTATGTCACAGATAATAGTTATGTCACCTCGAAAACAGGATGGAAACCGGAAATAAAGCCCAAAGAAATCATGACTCAGGTTTTTGATTGGTTGAAAGAGAATGAAAAAGATTTAGAGGGGATTTTGAAATGAATCAAAATTAGAATTTGGATTAAATTTAATATAAAAAAGCATACATTTGAAAATTCTATATTGAGTTAAACTTTGTATTGAATTACAAACTCGGTTTTAAATGAAAATAGCAATCATCACAGGCTCTGCAGGGCTAATAGGCAGTGAATCGGTACAGTTTTTTGCCGATAAGTTTGATTTAGTTGTCGGAATAGACAACAATCTTCGTCAATATTTCTTCGGAAAAGACGGTGACACCACTTGGAACAATAATCGTTTGTTAGAGCTATTTCCAAATTACAAACCTTATTCAGCTGACATTAGGAATGTAAATGAACTAGAGCCGATTTTCAAAGAATATGGTGCTGATATCAAGCTCATCATCCACACCGCTGCTCAACCTAGTCACGATTGGGCAGCTAAAGAACCCTTCACCGATTTTTCTGTGAATGCAAATGGAACCTTGAATCTTTTGGAACTAACCAGACAAGTTTGTCCTGATGCGGTTTTCATCTTCACTTCAACCAACAAGGTTTATGGTGACAACCCTAATTATTTACCTTTGGTGGAGTTAGAAAAAAGATGGGAAATAGATTCGACTCACGCCTATTTTGCTGAGGGAATTGACGAAAAAATGAGCATAGACCAAACCAAACACTCTTTGTTTGGGGCTTCTAAAGTAGCGGCAGATATTCTGGTCCAAGAATATGGTAGGTATTTCGACATGAAAACTGCCATATTCCGTGGTGGTTGCCTCACCGGCCCAAACCATTCAGGTGCAAAACTACATGGATTCTTGTCATATCTTATGAAATGTGCTGTTACCGGTGAACATTATACCGTTTTTGGCTATAAAGGCAAACAAGTGCGAGATAACATCCATAGCTGGGATTTAGTGAACATGTTCTGGCATTTTTACCAAAATCCAAGAGTGGCAGAAGTCTACAATGCAGGTGGTGGAAGGCATTCAAATTGTTCAATGGCAGAGGCTATTGAAATGTCAGAAAAAATCACAGGTAAAAAAATGAATTATACTTACACAGAATCTAACAGAATTGGAGATCATATCTGGTGGATTAGCGATGTTAGAAAATTCAAATCTCATTACCCTGATTGGCATTGGAAATATGGGATTGAAGATATCCTTACCCAAATTTTTGAAGCAACCGTAAAAGCACAACACGCATAATGAAGCTTTCAGTTGTTATCCCTGCCTACAATGAAGAGGGTTCTATTGCTGAAACATTAGAAACCCTCTATCATAAATTAAAACAAGAAAATATCGAACACGAAATTTTTGTTACCAACGATAACTCTAAGGATAAAACTGCCGAAATACTCGAAAACCTAAAAACAACAATCCCGACCCTTCATTGGGAAACCAACCATGGTCCGAACGGCTTTGGTTTTGCTGTAAGATATGGTTTAGAAAGGTTTTCCGGAGATTGCGTTGCAATAATGATGGCAGACCTCTCTGACGACCCAGAAGATTTAGTTAAATTCTATCGTGAGATGGTGAAAGGCAACTGGGATTGTGTGTTTGGCGACCGATGGAGCAAAGGCGGGAAGGTGATTGACTATCCTGCCAACAAAAAATGGATTAACCGTTTAGCAAATCTCATTGTTGCAACAGCAGTCGGTGTCAGATACAAAGACTGCACCAATGCTTTCAAGCTTTATAAAAGGGAAACTATACAAGGTTTGAAGCCTTTTATGTCACCTCATTTCAATCTCACACTTGAATTACCTTTGAAAGCAATCGTGAGGGGTTATTCTTACACTGTCTTGCCCAACTCATGGCGAAACAGAAAAGCAGGGGAATCAAAACTAAAAATCAAAGAAATGGGTAGTCGTTATTTCTTTATCTTGCTTTATTGCTTGATTGAAAAATTCTTCTCTAGAGGAGACTTCAAAAAGAAATGGGATTAATTTTCAACAGTTCAATATTCATTTTTTTCGTGCTGACATGATGTACTTCATAAATATATGTCAGCATTTTTAATTCACATTTTTGCATATCAGTTTGTTACAATATATCTCATTTTTTATAGCTAAACACCTATTTTTGACTAAGCGCTATACATCAACTGTTCTAATTCCAGCTAAAAATCTTTACCTTCTTAAATTTAATCAAACAACTCTTAAAAATCCATTTTAGCTAGTTACCTTAATAAGATTTAACAGATAAATCACAAACATTCATTTCTGTTCGCAATTCATTTGGCAATCAGAGTCATTGTTTTATATTTGCATAATTTCAATTTTCAAATGAAAAATATGAAAATTCCTATTCGATTGTTGACTCTTTTAATCCTTTTATCCGCAACAACTTTTGCGTTTAAACCGGAAATTGTCATCAATGAACATGAGAGCGATAGATTTTTATACATAACAGATATTGAAGTCTTCGAAGATTTTGAAAAAAAGCTGGATTTTAATGACATTTTAAAGCCGGAAATTCAATCTTTGTTCGGAAGAGGTGTGAGCAACAATGAATTTATGTATGTCAATGAAAAATCGAACTTATGGATCAAATTTTCAATTAAACTCTCCGAACCATCAAGCAAAAGATGGGTATTAGAGAACCAAGACCACCACATCACCAAATTTGAGTTCTTCAAAACTTATGGCAATGAAAATGAAATAAAAAAGAAAACCGCAGGCTTTGGAGTTAAATTCAGAGAAAGGGAATATGAACACAAGAATTTTGTATTCGATTTGCCGATAGACACAAGTTTGAAAACTTTTTACATCAAAGCATCATCTGATGAGAGATATGTTATTAAACTGAAAGTAAGATCAGGCTCTTTTTTCACAACCTATGCTTTGCAAGAATATTTTTATCTCGGTCTGTTCTATGGAATCATACTCATCATGGCTGCATACAACAGTTTGGTCTATTTTTCAACCAAAGAAAAGGTTTACATATATTATGTGTTGTATGCATTGAGCTCAGCACTGATAGCAATGACTGAAGATGGTTTGGGTTTTCAATTTTTGTGGCCGAATCTTCCTGACTTGAATCAAATTATTGCTTTATTTTCGCCTTTGTTCTTGATGATTACATTTAGTGTTTATTCTAAAGAATTCTTAGAAATCCATAAATATCCACTGCTTAACACCTCAATAAATTTCACTCTTTGGTTTTCAGTGTTGTTTTTCATCATTAGAATTTTCTTTTTGAATTTAGATTGGCACTTTCCATTCTATCTTTTGCCTTTCTTGGTGATTTTTATGTGTTCCATTTTCATCTTAAAACAAGGTGTTAGAACTGCTAGATTTTTTGTGGTTGGTCATGCTTTCATGCTTATTGGCATCATTTTATTGATTTTAAGGCTCAATAATTACATGATAATGGGCAGTAGCGTACTCACTGTTTACTCATTCAATATTGGGCTTTTACTAGAAATCGTGATATTCTCTTATGCTATGGCAGACCGTATCAGACTGCTGGAACTCACCAAAAATGAAGCCCTAGAGTTAAATCAAAAAGCTCAGATTCAAATCATTGATCAATTGAAAGAAAATGAACGACTTAAAGACCAACTCAACAAAGAACTTAACAATTTAGTAGAACTGAGAACATCGGAACTCAAAAATAAAAATCATCAGCTGGAAGAAGCCTTTTTGAAACTTAATGAGCAATCGCAAAAAATTGAAGAAATGAACGCATTGCTGAACAAAGAAAATCAAACATTGCACCAAAATGTTGAAGAGATCACCAAAGCAAGAATTTTGATGCAAGACATTGACACTGATGAATTTTCAAAAATATTTCCTGACAAAGAAGCTTGTATGGTTTTCTTATCAGATTTGAAATGGAAAAATGGCTACACTTGCATCAAATGTGGGAATAATAAGTTTTGTGACGGTAGAGAACCGATGTCAAGAAGATGTACAAAATGCAGACATGATGAATCCCCAACAGCTAACACCATTTTCCATAAATTGAAGTTTCCGATAACCAAAGCGTTTTATATGCTATATCTGATTTATGCAACCAAAGAAAAAATCACAAC
>JBDNDT010000215.1:0-5237 GCA_046718985.1 Cytophagales bacterium | reverse complement strand
AACAGGCGTTTGGCTCAATGGCGGGTGAAGTGGTTAATTGAACATTCTACCTCGCATCAACTTTTGTGGTGTATTGACAGTTTAGTGCTCCGAAACCCGCCCGAACGCAAAGCCCGAAAACGTTAGCGGGCATTGTAAAAGACGACCCACCTACACGGAGAATTTCAACCCGACAACAAAAAAATGAAGAAAAAATTTGCGAAACCGAAAAGTTGCACATATATTTGCAACCGATTAGTTTCATTATTTAAAACATTAGAAAATGAGAAAACTAAAACTACAAGTGCAAATGTCCGTTGATGGATTTATTTCAGGGTTGAACAATGAGATGGATTGGTTGACTTTTAATTGGTCAGACGACATTAAAAAGTATGTTGACGAAATCACAAAACCCGTTGACACTATCCTACTCGGTAAAAATTTAGCCATGGGTTTTATTCCACATTGGGCAGCAGTTGCCAACGACAAGGACAATCCAGAGCAAGAAGCAGGGATTACTTACACCCAAACACCTAAAATTGTATTTAGCAAGACCTTGACAAAATCTGAGTGGGAAAATACGGAAATTGAAAATGGTGACTTTGTAGAGAAAATCAACGCATTGAAAAATCAATCAGGTAAAGACCTTATTGTTTATGGTGGTGGCAAATTTGTTTCTTCCTTAATCAAAGAAAAACTGATTGACGAGTTGCACTTGTTTATCAATCCAGCTATACTTGGTAAAGGAATGCCAATTTTTCAAGATGTAGATGCCATGCAAAAATTAAACTTGGTTTCTTCAAAACACTTTGACTGTGGCATCATAGTGCTTGTATATAAACCTTTGTAAAATGCGTAGAGACATCTTTCAAGCCATTGCCGACCCGACAAGAAGAGCAATTATTACACTGATTGCTTTACAAGCAATGACACCAAATGCCATTGCCGAACATTTTGATACAACACGTCAGGCAGTTTCAAAACACTTACGCATTTTAACAGAATGTGAATTAGTTATACAAGAGCAAAAAGGGCGAGAAATATATTACCAACTTAAAATTGAAAAAATGAAAGAAATTGATAAATGGTTAGAACAATTCAGAGCGATTTGGGAAACCAGATTTAATCAATTAGACAATCTCTTAACCGATTTAAAAGAAAAGAAGATAAAATGAAAGCCAACTTACAATTCGACTTTATAGTCAACAAAGAAAACAACACAGTTAATGTAAAAAGAGAGTTTGCCGCAAACATAGAATTGGTGTGGGAAGCTTGGACTAATTCTGAAATTCTCGACCAATGGTGGGCGCCCAAACCCTATCAGACCAGAACAAAGTTGATGGATTTTAGAGAAGGCGGAATGTGGCTTTATGAAATGTTTAATGCCGAAAATGATAAACAACCTGATTCTCATTGGTGCAAGAATGACTATCATAAAATTGTGCCTCACAAAATGTTTTCAGGTTTAGACGGATTTTGTGATGAAAACGGAACAATAAATTTGAATATGCCTAGAGCAGTTTGGACAAATGAGTTCAATGAAAATGGAGAAAAAACCCTTGTAACAATTACTGCCAAATATGAGAACCTTGCTGATTTAGAAAAAATTATTTCAATGGGCTTTAAAGAAGGTTTGACAAGGGCTATGGAAAACCTTGACCAATACATTGAAGCACAATTCAAACTTCGTAAACAAAATAAATCAACCAATATGGCAAGAGTATCAACTTATGTAAATTTTCAGGGTAAAACTGAAGAGGCATTTAATTTCTACAAATCCGTTTTCAAAACAGATTTCATCAATGGAATCAAACGTTTCGGAGACCTTCCTGCTGACCCCAACCACCCACCTATTGCAGAGTCAGTAAAAAAGATGGTCTTGCATATAGAACTTCCCCTTCTTGGCGGACATATCCTCATGGGAACAGACGCACCCAAAGAAATGGGTTTTAACGTTAAGACAGGTAATAATATGCACATTCAAATTGAGCCTGAAAGCAGAGAAGAAGCTAAAAGAATTTTTGACAAACTATCAGAAGGTGGCATAATAGAACAACCGATACAAGATATGTTTTGGGGTGCGTATTACGGAAGTTTTACAGACAAATTTGGTATCAATTGGATGATTAACTATCAAGAATAATAAACAATGAAGCGAATAGATATTTTCTTTTGGATTTTTACAGGTTTGTTAATCCCAAGTTTAGGTTACGGCTCAATAATGGAACTGACGGGAAACCCACATTCAATTGAAATAATTACTTCTCTTGGTTATCCTGCTTACCTTTCGCCCTTTTTAGGTGTTGCACGAATTTTAGCACTAATAGCAATCTTTACTCCTAAGTTTCCAAGACTAAAAGAATGGGCGTATGCTGGGCTTGTGTTTGATGTTATTGGTGCGACTTACTCACAAGTGGCAGTGGGAAATCCACTGGCATATACCATGTTTCCATTAATCATCTTAGGATTAATTTTCGGTTCATATTACTTCCATCACAAACGGTTGACAGTAAACTCTTAGACTTTGAACACCAAGATGAAAGAACAACGACCCGCTAACAGCGGTTTGGCGTAATGGCGGGTGCAGTGCTTCGTATGACAGTTTTATGGTAGGTTCAAGTGCAATTCTTCGATTGAACTTTTGTGCTAAAAATCCGCCACTACGCCAAGCCGCAAAACGTTAGCGGTCAGGCTAAAAGACGACACAATACAAATGCTATGACACCAAAAGATTTTCTACAAAAATGGATTGACGCATTTAACAAGGCGGACTTAGAAACAATTTCAGATTTGTATGCTGATAATGCAGTCAACCATCAAGTTGCAAACGACCCTGTTGTTGGCAAACCTGCAATCAAGGAAATGTTTAAAAGAGAATTTGAAACAGCCAAAATGACCTGTATCCCTGAAAACATTTTTGAAGACGGGGAATGGGCAATTTTAGAATGGAGAGACCCAAACGGATTACGTGGGTGTGGATTTTTCCAGATTAAAAACAATAAGATTGAATTTCAACGCGGTTATTGGGATAAACTCTCATTTTTAAAACTACATAAATTGCCGATTGAATAAGGATATGAAAAGTAAAATTATTTATCTTCTGATTGGACAAAAAGGAAGCGGAAAATCTTTCATTGGAACACTTATGGAAAAGGAGTTAGGGATAAAATTCATTCGAGTGGAAGATTGGGCTAAGAAAATCAAGAAAAATAGAAATGTTGACAATGAAGCGTACTTAAAACAAGTATTTGAAGAAATTGAAAGTGGGATTCGAGACAGCTTAACTGATAAGGACAAAATTGTATTCGAGTCCACAGGACTGACTGAATACTTTGATTTAATGCTTGAGAGTTTGAGAAGGGATTTTCAGGTAACAACAATTGGTGTTTATGCAGACAGAACAACTTGTTTAGAGAGAGTTAAATCCAGAGACCAAGAGATTCATATAAACATTTCAGATGACCAAATTTTAATGATTAATGAAAAGGTAAGAGAAAGAAATTTTGAAACTGACTTTTCAATAATCAATGAAGATAAATCTGAGAAAGAGCTTATCAATGAAATTAGCAAAAATATTGAGCAGACGATTGACAAATAAGACTGAAATAAAAGCCCGAACCGCTAACAGCGTGTATGTGGCAATAGCGGGTGAAGTGGTAAATCGAAGGTCTGTGCTTTTAAAAAACTTTGTGCTAAACGGAAAGGAAAGTGCTTCTAATCCGCTACTGCACATACACGCAAAACGTTAGCACCTATTTTAAAAGACAAACAACAAAACAAAGAATATGCTTGAAACCAACCAAAAAGTATTTGAAGACGTTGAAGGACGTTACTACTTCGCCCCTATCAAAAAGAACTTTGAGAAAAAGGTAAAGGAAGTGGGAGCAGAAAAGGCTATTTCATTCCTTACCGAAATTATGCAAAGTTCAACGGCAGAAGTTGAAAAGATTATCCAAAAACGTATCAAAAATAGTGAAATAAACGACGCTTCACAAACGAGAAAAGCGGTGGCAGGAAATGGTTTTCAAGGTTTAGTGGCATACTCTTTAATTTATTTGCAGAACGAAGGCTTGATAAACAAGGACTTAGTTATCACGCTAAAACCAAAGAAACACAAACTCATAGAAGACTATGCCACGATACAAGTAGGTGATGATGTGCAAAAACCAGATGTGGATTTGATGATTTACCACAACAAGAAATTAGAAAAAGCACCCGTTTTGATTTTCTCAATGAAAACATCTTTGAGAGAACGAGCAGGACAAACCTACAAATGGAAACTTTTAATGGACATTGCAACGTCAAAAGACTGTATGCAAATCAAACAAAAGTATGGTTTGAGTTTTGAAGTAAAAGCGGATTTTAGAGTGGGTTTCATCACGACTAATTTTTATGATGAAATTACGCAACCGCAACAAATAGGAATGTTGAATTTCTTTAATTTTGTGTATCTTACCAAATCGGGTAAGTTCAAATCGCCTATCAACGAGTTTTCAAAAATCGTATCAGACCTCAAAACACTTTACAAATGATACTAACCGAGAAAAAATATACAGATTTTTCGTGGGACTTTGTAGGTGCAAACACCAAACAATTTACACATTGCTACCACAACTACCCCGCTATGATGATACCGCAAATCGCAGAACGTATTTTGACAAAATACGGTGAAAATAGTCATCTGCTTTTTGACCCTTATTGTGGCACAGGAACAAGTTTGGTAGAAGCTAATTTGAAAGGAATTAACGCTATTGGCACAGACTTAAACCCATTGGCAAGGCTTATAGCTAAAACAAAAACAACTAAAATAAATCTACAAGTTTTAGACTTATACCTCAAAGATTTTAACGATTATATGTTTTCCTTGATGTTCAATTTCAAAAATAAGGTAAGCATAGTTATTCCGCAAATCAACAATATTGACTTTTGGTTTGACAAAACCGTACAAGAAAAATTAGCCATCATCAAAACTTTTATTGACAAAATAGAAGACGAAAACGTAAGCAATTTTTTCAAAATAGCATTTAGCGAAACCGTAAGAGAGAGCAGTTTTACACGCAACAGCGAGTTTAAATTGTTCCGAATGACAGCCGAACAAATGCAAAAATTTAACCCTGATGTTTTTGGTTTAATGCAAAATAAATTAGCCCGAAATTACAAGGGGCTTAAAGCATTTTTAGAGCAAAAACCAAGTGGAAGTTCGCAGGTATATGATTTTAACACAAGTAATGAAGTGCAACATATTGAAAATGAAAGTG
>JBDNDT010000214.1:0-5254 GCA_046718985.1 Cytophagales bacterium | reverse complement strand
CGAATATTATGACAAAATGGCTTTGAAAAAAGGTTATGAACAATTGGGAGTGAGGGTTGTTCCACCTGCAACTGCAAGATATGGTTCTTATATTTCAAAAGGGGTCATTCTGATGCCTAGTTATGTGAATATCGGGGCTTATGTGGATGAAGGCACGATGGTTGATACTTGGGCAACTGTTGGAAGTTGTGCTCAAATCGGAAAACATGTTCATTTGAGTGGAGGTGTAGGAATTGGTGGAGTGTTGGAGCCGGTTCAGGCATCGCCTGTTATCATTGAAGATGGAGCATTTATCGGCTCAAGATGCATTATAGTTGAAGGTGCAAGGATTGGAAAAGAAGCAGTTTTGGGTTCAAATGTCACCATTACGGCAAGTTCAAAAATCATTGATGTAACGGGAAACGAGCCTGTTGAATATAAAGGTTATGTGCCACCTAGGTCTGTAGTGATTCCCGGTTCTTACTCCAAAAAGTTCCCTGCCGGAGAATTTCAAGTTGCTTGTTCTCTAATTATAGGAAAAAGAAAAGAAAGCACTGATTTGAAAACTTCGTTAAATGATGCTTTGAGAGAAAATAACGTTTCGGTTTAATATGCTTCACCAAAACAGAATCAATCAGCTTTTTTCAGAGAAAAAAGAGAAAATACTTTCGGTTTATTTCACAGCGGGTTATCCTCATCTGAACGACACAAGAACAGTTTTGAAAAGTTTACAAGATTCAGGTGTTGATTTCGTGGAGATTGGTATTCCATTTTCAGATCCTGTTGCTGACGGTCCTGTGATTCAGCACAGTAGCGAAGTTGCTTTGAGCAATGGGATGAGCATGAAATTGCTTTTTGAGCAGTTGGATGGAGTTAGGAATGAAATTAACATTCCTTTGGTGTTGATGGGTTACGTTAATCCTGTTTTGCAGTTTGGGGTTGAACAATTTTGCCAGAAATGTCAAGCATTAGGCATTGATGCTGTAATTCTCCCTGATTTACCCATTCTTGAATATCAAACTCACTTCAAAGATATTTTTGAGAAATATGGATTGTCATTTGTTTTCTTAATCACACCTCAAAGTTCTGAAAAAAGAATTAAAGAGATTGACGAGATATCAAATTCCTTCATTTATCTAGTTTCTTCTGCCGGAACAACAGGTGTGAAAACGGGAATCTCAGATGCACAAGTTGAATATTTCAGCAGAATTAAATCTTACCAACTTAAAAACCCTACAATGGTTGGTTTCGGTATTTCTGATAAGTTCAGTTTTGACAAAGCTTGTGAATATGCAAAGGGATGTATCATTGGAAGTGCATTCATAAAAGCTCTTGGAAATGACTCACCATTGGGTTTAGAAGAAAAAATAAAAGGATTTGTGGGTTCTGTAAGGGCTTGAGGAATAAAATTGTGTTATCAGCCTATAAATAAAGAACCCCGGCAGTGTCGGGGTTCTTTGATTTTAAAGCAGGTGTATGAAATAATCTGTGTTATGCAATCATATATACACCTGAAATGTTAAAAGTAACCTGAATTTTTATTTTTTTGAAAGTTTTTTTTGAGATAAATCTATCTGTTAATCAGCTGCTTGTTAAATGTTGATTAAAGATTCTCTTCTTCTCATTTTTCCAGCAGGAATTCCGAACATCATTTTGAATCTTCGGCAGAAATAAGCTGTGTCTTTGTAACCCACTTGCTTGCCAATATCTCTAATGCTGTCTTTGGTTGTTCTAAGCAAATTTACAGCATTTTCCATTCTTTGGTATTCTATATAATCTTGAGGATTGATACCTGTGAGCATTTTGAAATATTGACCAACATAATCTTCAGAAACATTGGCCACTTTTGCCAAAACACTGTTTGAGAGGTCTCCTGATATATTGTCTTTTATGTAAGTGAAGATGTCAATGAGTCTTGGATCCTTGAAATAAGTGCTGTTGGTGGCTAATTGCTCAACAAAAAGTCTTTTATCAAGAATGTATCTGATAATTTCAATCACAATTTGTTCTGTGTGCAATTTAACGATTCTCTCTTTGCCGACTTTTTTCATGGCTTCCTCTTTTGCGATTTCGTTCAACACAAATTTGATGTGTTCAGAACCATTGATCACAAAAGGCGGTATATCTAAAGAAGTGAAGAAGTTCACAGAATCAAAGACTTTAGCATCAAAGCTGATATAAGTGTAATAGTTTTCTGCGCTTTCAGGATTCATCTGTGATGAATTGACAAAAAACTTATCCTTGTTAGTCAAATATTCATCTTTGCTGACCTTATTGTTGTTTTTGGAACCATAAACCAAGTTAACTGACTTTCCGGCGGGGAGAAAAAGTAAATCATTTGTGCTGAGTTTTTCATAATTCTCACCATAATATAACTCACCTTTGTTGACCAAAATTAACACATTTTCAACATCGTAGTAATTTTCAACAAAAAAAGGTTTAATTAACCCTATTGTCTTTGACTTGATAAATCTTACACCGAGCGACTCGATGATTTTGTTATAATCCTCCATAATGCCATAATTTTTGCATGAGTACAATAATTACTCAAAGTGTTTGTGATGCAAAAATTGCATATTTTTAAGAAAAAATCAAGTATATGGCAATATTATTTTGGTTTTTTCAAGAAATTGAACTTTATCGGGAATTGGATTCTATTTATAGAGACTTCTGGCAATCACCATTTTCTGGATTTCTGATGTTCCTTCATAAATCTGGGTGATTTTGGCATCACGCATCATTCTTTCAACATGAAATTCTTTCACATATCCATAGCCACCATGAATTTGAACAGCTTCTGTTGTGACATTCATTGCAGTCTTTGAGGCATAAACTTTAGCCATTGCTCCCAATGTGGAATAATTTGATTTTTGATCTTTTGCAACCGCAGCTTTGTAAGTGAGTAATCTTGAAGCTTCAATTTCAGTAGCCATTTCTGCAAATTTGAAACCTATGGCTTGGTGTTCAATGATAGGTTTCCCAAAAGTTTTTCTTTCTTTGGCATATTGAAGAGAGAGTTCATAAGCTCCCGCGGCTATTCCCAATGCTTGAGCAGCTATACCTATTCTCCCACCGTCGAGCGTTGACATGGCAAACTTAAACCCAAAACCATCTTCACCTATTCTGTTTTCTTTAGGAACAACAACATCATTGAACATCAATGAATGGGTGTCTGATGCCCTGATTCCCATTTTGTTTTCTTTCAAACCGATGTCAAAACCTTTACTGCCTTTTTCGACAATCAAAGCATTAATGCCTTTATGTCCTTTTTCAGGATGTGTTTGTGCTATCACTATATAAGTGTCGGATGTTCCTCCATTGGTTATCCAGTTTTTGGTACCGTTCAATAAATAATAATCACCACAATCAATGGCTGTGGTTTTTTGTGAAGTTGCATCTGAGCCTGCTTCCGGTTCTGAAAGGCAAAAGGCTCCTAAATGTTCACCTGTAGCAAGTTTTCTAAGGTATTTTTCTTTTTGAAATTCGCTTCCATAAGTTTCCAATCCCCAACAAACCAAGGAGTTGTTTACTGAAAGCATCACACCTGCTGATGCATCAGTTTTAGAAATTTCCTCAATTGCCAACACATAGGATAAAGTGTCTAATCCTCCACCTCCATATTTTTCTGAAACCATCATGCCCATCAAACCCAATTCGGCCATTTTTTTTCTCAGCACTTCAGGAAAGAATGATTTTTCATCTCTCTCGATAACATCTTTGAGCAACTCTTTTAATCTGAAATCTTTGACTGATTCCTTTACAGCCAATTGCTCTTCTGAAAGATTGAAAATCATGATAGAAGCTTTTTTGTCGTTTGAAATTGAACTCAATTATTGAATCTTACACAAAATGATGCTCATAAAAGCTGTCAATCAAAGCTTTATTTTTCTGGATGATAACTTTTCTTTTCAAGCTCAGCTTTGCGGTGAGTTCACCTGATTCAATTGTCCATGCATTGGGCAAAAGGGCAAATTTTTTGATTCTTTCAAATTGAGCAAATTGCTCGTTCATTTCATCAATTTCTTTTTGGAATTTTGCCAACACATCAGGGTGTTTCACCATCTCTGCATCATTTGAATAGGGGATTCCTTTGAATTCACACCATTTTTTGAGTTCAGAGAAAGCAGGAATAATCAAAGATGAGGGGAATTTTTCACCGTCACCCACCACAATTGCTTGTTCAACAAGCACAATTTCTTTCAACTTGTTTTCAATTTGTTGCGGAGCGATATATTTTCCACCTGAGGTTTTGAACATTTCTTTTTTGCGGTCTGTGATTTTCAGAAATCCATCAGCGGAAAGTTCACCGATGTCGCCTGTGTGCAACCATCCTTGAGCATCAATGACTTCTGCTGTTTGTTCAGGTTTGTTATAATAACCGAGCATGATGTGTGGACCTCTGGTGAGAATTTCTCCGTCGGGTGCAATTTTAACTTCAACCCCCTCAATCGGTTGACCTACAGTTTCAATTCTATTCAGTTTTGGGTCACATCTGTTCACGCAAATCACAGGCGAGGTTTCTGTTAATCCATAACCTTGCATGATTGGGATGTTGGCTGCCCAAAATACTTTTCCCAGTCTAGGTTGAAGTGCTGCACCCCCTGAAACAACAGCTTTTACATTGCCACCTAAGGCTTCGCGCCATTTGCTAAAAATCAATTTATTGGCAAGTTTCAATTGCAAGTCATACCAAAGACCCATTTTTTTGCCTAATTCGAACTTAAGACCTAAGTTTAGTGCCCAAAAAAACATAGCTCTTTTTATACCGGTCAACTCTTGGCCTTTAGCATAAATTTTATCGTAAACCTTTTCCAATAATCTAGGCACAGAAACAAAGATGTGAGGTTTCACTTCTTTTAAGTTATCTGATATGGTTTCAAGGCTCTCGGCATAATATATAGAGATGCCGCAAGAGGTATATAGATAGTTTAACATTCTTTCATAAACATGGCAAAGAGGCAAGAAACTCAAAGCCCTGTGTCTGTGGTCAACGGGCATCAAAGGTTTGCATGTTTTGAAATTGGTGACTAAGTTGTTATGGCTGAGCATCACCCCTTTAGGGTTTCCTGTTGTGCCTGAGGTATAAATCAGCGTTAAGAGGTCATGCGGTTGGACATTAGCTTTTAAAGGTTCAAGTTTTTGAAAGTCACCGTCTTGTTTTCCTGATTCCAAAACTTCTGACCAATGTGCAGCATTTTCAACTTGGTCGAAAGTGAATATTTTTGGTGGGTTTGCCAATGAAGAGGTAGCTTTGATTACTTTATCGAGGAGGTCC
>JBDNDT010000213.1:0-5261 GCA_046718985.1 Cytophagales bacterium | reverse complement strand
ATCTGTTTCCAAATGCTAAACACCATCAAACCCCATTTTTTTTCAATCGCTTTAATTGTTTTTATTGTTATTGGTTTCTATAGCCCCATTTTTTTAAAAAGCAAAACCCTCAGACAGTCTGATATCGAACAAGGCATCGGAATCAACCAAGAATCTAAAAAATATAATGAGGAGACAGGAGATATTGCATTGTGGTTTGGTAATGTTTTTTCGGGAATGCCTTCTTTCATTTTGGGATATCCTTTTTCAGACGACATCAAAAGTAAAATAACTTCCTTGATGATGCTCAAATTGAAAGACCCGGCAGGAATTCATTTTTTAATGATGTTGAGTCTTTATGTTTTCGGCTTTGTGCTTACAAGAAATTCATTTTTAGCTATTTTCATATCCATAGCATTTACATTTTCGACTTTCAATATATTGTCATTAGAAGCGGGCCACAATGCCAAAATCAGAGCAATCGCATTATTGCCATTCATTTTGACTGGAATTATTCTCTTAAATCAAAAAAAATGGCTTTTGGGTCTCGCTTTAACCGCATTCGGGGCAGCTTTGCATGTCAATTGCGCCCACTATCAAATTTCTTATTACTTCTTTTTGGCATTAGGTTTAGGTAGTTTTATTTGGTTGATTTTTGAATTCCTGAACAAAAACATGAGTCATGGTATCAAAGTAATGGGTCTGTCAGTTTTTGCTATCATTTTAGGGCTTGGTTCAAACTTTGGAAAGTTGTGGTCTTCAATGGATTATCAAAAACAATCTATTAGAGGGAAATTTGAATTAACACCCAAAGAAGAGGATAACAGAGCCAAAACTGAAGGTCTTGATAAAGATTATGCTTTCAGTTGGAGTCAAGGAATTTCAGAATCACTCACATTTTTAATTCCTGGAGCTTTTGGAGGGTCAAGCAGTGAAGAAGTCAGTAAAAACTCAGCAATAGGGAAAGTTTTGAGAAGCCAAAACATTCCACTTCAACCTATGCCTTTGTATTTTGGCGAACAGCCTTTCACGGGAGGTCCCATTTATGCAGGTGCTGTCGTTTGCTTTTTCTTTGTGTTATCATTTTTTGTGTTGAAAAAAAATGAGTTAATCATCATTGCTTCAACTTTTGCAGTTTTTATGATGATTGCTTGGGGGAAAAATTTCGAAGCGCTTAATTATTTTTTGTTTGACAATTTTCCTTATTTCAACAAATTCAGAGCCGTTTCAATGGCTCTATTTGTGCCTTTGTTTGTGATGTCAGCCACTTCGATTTTAACGATTTTTAGAATATCAGAGATGGAGAACAAGGAAATTTTATTAAAACCTATCATTTATTCAGCCGGAGGGATAGGTGTTTTATGTTTGTTTTTAGCTCTTTTTCCCGGAATCATGGTTGTTGAAGGAATCAATGATACGCAATTGCCTGAGTGGATAAAAGATCCTTTGGAAAAAGACAGAATGTCACTAGTTTCCTCTGATGCGGTAAGAACTTTGTTTTTGGTAGCGTTGGCAGCAAGTGCATTGTTTGTCCACACAAAAGGACTTATCAACAAGAATGTATTTTTCTCCATCATAGCTGTGTTAGCACTCTTTGACCTTTGGTCAGTTAATACAAGATATTTAACAAAAGACGATTATGTGGCACAAAAGAAAAACGAACAACTCATCCAACCAAGTTTAGCTAACACAATGATATTAAACGACAAAGAACCGGGATATCGTGTCTTTAATATCCAAAATCCATTCAATGACGGAAGAACCTCGTTTTTTCACAGAAGCGTAGGGGGTTATCACCCGGCAAAAATGAGAAGATATCAAGATTTGATTGAAAATCATTTGAGTGAGAACAACAGAAACGTTATCAGAATGTTGAATGTCAAATACATTATTAAGGGGAATGGAGAAAGAGATGTTATTCCGATGCCGGATCGTTGCGGAGCAGCATGGTTTGTTGATTCCTTAATAAAAGTGAAAAGCCCTGATGAAGAAAGCGAAACATTGAAAAATTTTGAGCCTTCTAGCATGGCGATAGTTGATGTTACAAAGTTTCCTGCATGTGAAAAAATTACCCCTCAGAGAGACTCAAATGATAAAATTAACTTAATATATTATTCACCTAATAAGCTGATTTATGAGTCAGAAAACGGAGCAAATAGACTTGCAGTGTTTTCTGAAATATATTACTCACCCGGTTGGTCAGTCACCGTTAACGGAGAAAAGAAAGAACATTTCAGAGTGAATTATGTGTTGAGAGCAATGGAATTGCCTGCCGGAAAGAACAAAATAGAGTTCAAGTTTATGCCTGAAACTTATACTATGGGCAAAACTGTGACCAACATTTTCAATATCATCGTTTTGGGATTGTTTATGTTTGCCGTTGGATTTAGTGCTTACAAAGCTGTGAAGAAGGATTAATTGAACTATTTAATTTAAGTGTGTTTTTTTTTGATATTTTGTTTTAAACAGGTTATGATGAATTTGCTCACTGTTAATCAGGCTAAAAATCCATTAAAAAATATTCAGGCTTAGATATTGATAATTAGCTGAAGATTTCTGAATTATTGTATAAAGTAATCGATTAAAAAAAGCGAGCTAGAAGCTCGCTTTGGATCAATTTGAGGAGGATGGGTTAATCTCCAAAATATCAACAGTTCTCAAAAGATTGTTGAAGAGTTTTCTAGCTCCATCAGGTTCTTCTGTGAACTCTATTTTGCAGAAGGCGATGCTGTCACTTTCTTTGTTATACTGAAGTGCATCTACTGCCATTCCTCTTTTTCTGAAATGCATCAATATCCTATCAATGATTTCAGGCGTGTGATTACACTTTATATGCCAACAATTTTTCTGCATTTTTCTCTTTTAAACCTGTTTTTCTTTTCAATTCCACCGGATAATATATGGTTTCGCTCAAACTTGCGCCTGGAGCAACCATAGGCAACACATTATCTTCTTTCAACACTTTGGCGTGCACCAAGAAAGGCCCAGGTGTTTTATAAGCCAAGTCAATTGCATCTTTCAACTCAGCAACGTTGGTTGCTGCTGCTGAACCTACGCCATAAGCTTCAGCCAATTTCACATAATCAGGGTTAAGAATATCAACACCTGAATAGTTCTTCTTATAAAACTGCTCTTGCCATTGACGAACCATGCCAAGATAATTGTTGTCAAGCAACAAAATCTTCACCGGCCATTGTTCTTGCACGCATGTGATGAGCTCTTGTAAGTTCATTTGGAACGAACCGTCTCCTGAGATACACCAAACATGTTTGTTTTTAGCGGCTGCTTGTGCACCCATTGCAGCCGGGAAGCCAAATCCCATTGATCCTAAACCTCCTGATGTTAGGAAATGGTTGGGGTGCATTTTGTTGAGGTATTGACCTGCCCACATTTGGTGCTGACCCACATCTGTAGCAACGATTATGTCTTCAGGTGAGAGTTTTTCCAACACATCAATTGCTGTGATCATGTTGAAAACGTCATAATCCACTTCTTTGATTGGATATTTTTCTTTCAATCCATTCAAATAAGCTAACCAAACTTTTCTGTCAACGATGTTTTGATCAGTTCTTGTGTCATTGATTTTGCTCAAAATCAGTTTCAAATCTCCATGCAAGAAGCATTCAACACTTACATTTTTTGACTTTTCACTGATATCTATGTCTGCATGAATGATTTTAGCGTTAGGAGCAAAATCTTTTAATCTTCCTGTGATTCTGTCATCAAATCTGATGCCCAAGGCGATGATTAAATCTGCTTCTTGAACAGCTAGGTTGGCATATTTCATACCATGCATGCCTAACCAAGAAAAATACATGGGATCTTCATCTTTCAAAACGCCCATTCCTAAAATGGTGCTGACAGCAGGTATTTGTTCTCTTTCAACAAATGCTCTGAGTTCTTGCCAAGAATCTGAAAGTAAATTTCCATGACCTGCAATGATCAAAGGTTTTTTGGCTTGGGAAATTAGATGGGTGAATTTTTCAAGCTCAGCATCTGCGACGTTGTATATGCGCGTATGTTTTGGTTTCACGAATTGCTCTTCCCAATCGTCATCTAATTCGATATATTCTAACTGAACACTTCTTGGAACATCAATCAAAACAGGTCCCGGTCTTCCGTTTACAGCTGTTTCATAAGCGTTTCTGAAGATTTCTTGAGCATCTTCCAGTTTTTTTACCAGATAACCTGTGTTGGTGAGTGGCAAACAAAGTCCGGGAATATCTGTTTCTTGAAAAGCATCTGTTCCTATCAATGGGAGGTTCACTTGACCTGTGATAGCAATCATTGGCACTGAATCGGCATAAGCATCTGCGATTCCTGTGACCAAATTTGTGGCACCTGGTCCTGAAGTTGCCAAGCAAAATCCCGGCTCGTTTTTCACTCTGGCATAACCATTTGCGGCAAACGCCGCGGCTTGTTCATGTCTCACCAATATATAGTCTATGTTGCTGAATGCCAATGCATCATAGAGAGGGAGAATGGCACCACCGGGATAAGCAAAAAGCTCTTTAACCCCAATGAGTTCCATGATTCTGACCATGTAATCTGCTCCTCTTAGCTTAATCATAGTATTGAATTCATTTTTTTAACCTCACAAAATTAGATGCTTTAATTGCCAATAAACTTTGATGCTTTGCCACAATAAAATATTTCTACGGTTTCAGAACTGGTAAGATAAGTTTTAATATATACATAATCAATTGTTTATACCTTATTTATGGTTGTGTTCTGAAATTATGTTTCATAAGCACATCCTTTGAGCCTTAATTTTCGTTTAACTCACTACGTTTGTTATTAATTTTAGTTTTTTCTTTACTTCCTATGTTACAATATCAACTAAACAGTTACCTATTTCAAATTTTTAGACATAACAATCTATTGTTATTTTTCTTTGTTATGTTATGCTTTTTGACTTACTCACAAACGGATTTTAACAATTATGAAGATTCTTTTGATAAAGAATCTCACTGGCCTGATTTCAAAAACATTGATGGTTCCGGTCAAATTGCAAACGGTAAATATGTGTTGAAAGGTTTGGTTGTTGATGGTATCATAGAAAGTACCATATTTCCATTTATTGATTGGAACAAAGGATTTTTGATGGAAGTCAAGTATTTACAAAGCACGAGAGATTTTAAGAATATGTCAGGTTTGATGTGGGCAAAAAGTGGTGATAGTTATAATGCTTTTGTCATCAGAGCAAACGGATGGTTCATCATTTTGACCAAAAAAGGAAATGATGTGTCTATTGTGAAAGATTGGACAAAATTGCCTGAAAT
>JBDNDT010000212.1:0-5288 GCA_046718985.1 Cytophagales bacterium | reverse complement strand
ATGTGTAAAGTTCATGTTTATAGTTCTAAAATTCACAATTCTAAAATCATAAATTTTTGGACTTTACACACTTTTTTGAACAGTATCCAAACAAGGAATTGAGCAAATCAAAAAATTGTCAGAATCTGATATTCCTGAATCGTTTCTTCACATAAAAAGCAATGGTAGGCTTGAAATTAACAATAAAAACAACTTGGTTTTTCCTGAAACCAATCATTTTTATGCAGTTTTAGGAAGTTTTCAAAACCCAAAAAACGCATTGAAACTAAAAGATGAAATTCCGAATTCAAATATTCTCCACGAGCAAAACGCTGCAACTATTTTGTTCAAAGTGATGATAAAGTTTGATTCAAAAGAAAAGGCAATTGAATTTATCAAAAGCCATTCTGATTTAAAACCTTGGTTGTATTTCAAATAACTTACTCACTTTTCCTAAACTCTGCATCAATCAAATGAGCATTGAAAGTGACCACGCTTTTTTGTCTAATTTCATTTGAATTCAACACTTCAAAATATTTTCCATCATTATCTCCTTTCATCACTTTCACTTTGTTGAACTTCCAATTCTCAGCAACCTTTTCTGCTGTGAACACATAAAACAACTCATCCTCTTCAATCAAAGCAGAAAGAGGTAACAACATTTTTTCGGCTGTCTTTGATTGGCAAAAAATCTTTGCCTTCACTGACATTTCAGGTATGATATTATCACTTTCTCCGGCAACAAAGTCCACAATCACCGGAACTGAATTGCTTGAAGGATCAATTGACTTGATGATTTGATTAATTTTTCCTTTCAACGGCTTTCTATTTGAAAGAAAAGTTAGTTCAACTTCATCACCTAATTGAATCAAATCCAAATCTTTTTCAAACACATCTATATCTGCCGAAAGGTTGTTTAAACTAATAATAGAAACCAGATTTGTAGTGCTTTCAATAAATGAGCCGGAAGTGGCATGAATTTTAAATATATGTCCATCAATGGGCGACTTAATATCAATCGTGTTGACAACATTTGGCGATTCACTTCCGCTTAATTGAGCAAGATCAATTCCAATAAGTTTTAATTTTTCTCCAACACTTAATACAGAATTTTTGGCAGAAAGATACTTTTGTTTAGCCTCTTGGAGGTCTTTTGTAGCTCCAACATTGTTGGCTGAGAGAGCCAGTTGACGTTCATAATCCAGTTTTGTGAATTCCAGTTCATTTTGTGATTTGAGGTATTGCTCTTGAATCTGAATCAGTTCCATGCTTGAAATTGTGAGCAGTGACTGCCCTTTTCTCACGAAGTTGCCTTCTTTGATAAAAAACCTTTGGATTTTTCCACTCACATTTGAGCTTACATCTATATCATTGTTTGGCGGAAGTATGATTTTTCCGGTTGCTGTCACAATTGGGCTTAAATTCCCGATTTTCGGACTTGCAATCAACACCGACATTTCATTCAGTTTTGCTTCACTAATTTCTAACCTTTCATCTGGTGATTGTTCGTTCGTTGAGTTGCCGGATGATTGACAAGAAATCAATCCCCAAAATGACAAAATCGCTACAGCTATTCCGTATTTCATTGCTTAGATTTTTTAGAAAAAATGAGATAAATAGTGGGTAGCACAATCAGTGTGAGTATGGTAGAAACCAACAAACCTCCAATCACCACAATTGCTAAAGGTTTTTGGACTTCTGCACCTGCACCTGTTGCCAATGCCATGGGCATGAAGCCCAAAGCCGCAACAAAAGAGGTCATCAAAATGGGTCTGAATTTTTCTTTCGTTGCCACGATAAGGTTTTTGTAGTTATTGTTCAAACCTAATGACTTCAACATTTTCACTTGCCCGATGAGCATGATTCCATTCAATACGGCTATTCCGAACAAGCAAATGAAGCCCACTCCGGCAGAAATACTGAAATTGATGTTCGTCAGATATAATGAAAAAATACCTCCAATGGCAGACATTGGCACAGCGGTGAAAATCAGGATGCTCTCAAAATGGCTTCTGAATGAGATGAATAACAAAAAATAAATCACCGCCAAAGCAATCGGTAACACAATAGAAAGCCTTGCTTTGGCTTCTTTCAAGTTTTCAAACTGACCACCTATTTCAATTTGACAACCTTGAGGTATAGTGACTTCTTTTTTGATTAATTGTTTTGCTTCCATCACCAAAGATTCCATATCTCTTCCTCTCACATTACACCCCACTTGAATACACCTTTTTTTGTCAACATGTCTAATCTCTGATGGACCATCAATGAGTTCAATTTTTGCCAACTGCTTTAAAGGAATAAGATTACCTTTAAAATCTCTTAAAGGTAAATTTTTGAGTTGTTCAATGTTGTTTCTGTCTTCATTAGCCATTCTCAAGGTGAGGTCATATCTTCGATCTGCTTGATAAATCATTCCTGCCGTTTTTCCGGCAAATGAGGTTTCTATCACTTTGTTCACCTGATCTACTGAAATTCCATAAAGCGCTATGTTTTTTCTGTTATAAGTGATTTTCACTTGAGGAAGACCATCTATTCTTTGCATTTGAACATCAACAGCACCATCTATATTTCTGATAGTACTCATGATGTCTTTGCAAACTTGATTCATCTTCTTCAAATCATTACCATAAACTTTGAAAACCACATCTGTTTTGGCTCCTGAAAGCAGATCATTAAATCGTGCTTCAATGGGTTGTTGCAAAGTGGGTGTGATTCCTGGTAAGCCCTCATATTCAGCCATGATTTTCTCCAATAACTCACTTTTGCTATGTGCTTTTTTCCAATTCTTTTTGTCGCTAAGCATGAAAATCATGTCAGTAGATTCCATCGGAACCGGATCAAGTGGAATTTCTGATGTTCCGGTCTTCCCTATCACTGACACAATTTCATCCGGAAACTTTTCCAATAATTTTTTTTCAATCTTCAAAGTAGTTTCTATGCTTTGGTTCAATGAAGAACCTACAGGAAGCCTTGTTTCTATCTGAAAATCACCTTCATCCAGTTTTGGAATAAACTCTCCTCCAATGTTGAGGAATGTGTAAATCGCTAATGAAAAAACAACCATTGTGAAGCCAAAAACTTGCATTTTGTGTCTCATAGACCACAAAAGAGGTTTTTTATACAATTTATAATATAAAAAATCAACAAAGCGATCTGAAAATCCACCCTCTTTGTGTGGTTTGCTCATCATCCAAGCTGAAAGCATAGGCACATAAGTGAGCGAGAGTATAAATGCCGTAACTATTGCAAAAATCACCGTCATCGCCATAGGTCTGAACATTTTGCCTTCTACGCCTGATAAAAACAGTATAGGCGCATAAACAACCAAAATTATCAATGTTCCAAAAATAACAGCTTGTTTTGAGCTGGACAATGTTACTATCGTTGCTCTTTTTCTTTCTTCATAATCTATTTTATGACCTCCATGCATTTTTATGGCAAAAACCATGGCAATTGACTCCACAACAATCACAGAACCATCAACTATCAGTCCGAAATCTAAAGCCCCTAAACTCATCAAATTTCCGATAACTCCAAACTGACACATCAAGCCAAAAGTTGCCAACATTGACAATGGAATCACAGAAGCCGCCACAACACTCGCTCTCCAGTCACCCAGAAAAAGCATCAACACCACCAATACCACCAATGCACCTTCAACAAGATTTTTCGTCACCGTTTGGATGGTTCTTCCTACCAATGCTTTTCGGTTGATAAAAGGTTTGATGGTGATTCCTTTCGGTAAGAGTTTTTTTATTTGTTCTAATTTTATCTCTAGTTGATCTATTACTTTGCTGGCATTGTCACCCATTTGTAACAACACGACTCCCCCAACCACTTCTCCTTTACCATCCATGGTCATTGCGCCATATCTGATGGCGTTTCCTTCTACTACTTTGCATACCTGACCCACCAAGACAGGAGAATTATCATGAATCTTTACAAAAGTATTTTTAATGTCTTCAATAGTAGTTGCCAAACCCACCCCTCTGATAACGAAGCTTTTATTATCTTTTTCTATGTAAGCTCCTCCAGTGTTATTGTTTCCATTTTGAATAGCTTCATACAGTTCATCAATGCTGATACCATAAGCATTCAACCTTTCAGGAATCAACACACATTGATACTCTTTTTTGTAGCCTCCAAAACTAGAAACATCCGCAATACCTGGTGTTCCTAGTATATTTTTTCTCACCACCCAATCCTGCAATGTTCTTATTTCTGCAAGCGAAAAACTGGTGTCATTTGGATTTTCGGGAACAACTACATATTGATAGACTTCCCCTATGCCTGTGGTGATGGGAGCAAGTTGAGGATTGCCTGCATTTGATGGCAGATTATCTTTCACTGTGCTGAGTCTTTCGAAAACTTGTTGCCTTGCCCAAAACAAATCTATTTCATCTTCAAAAACCAATGTCACTGATGAAAGTCCAAATTTGGAAATAGACCTCATCAAAGACATCCCTTTGATATTGCTCATTTCCAGCTCGATGGGTGTGGTGACAAAATTTTCGACTTCCATCGGTCCCAAGCTGGGTGATAAGGTGATGACTACTACTTGTTTGTTGGTGATATCAGGAATTGCATCAATGTCGAGTTTTGATAGCGACCACAAACCCCACGCTACCCAAATGGATAAAATTCCTAAAATAGTATATCTTGAGTTTACACTCCAAGATATTATTTTGTCGAAAAACATTAATCAAAAACAATGAGCAAAGATAGAAAATTTCAATTGATAACCATGTGGTAATTTTAAAAAACCTATTGACCTAAATTTAGATCAATAGGTTATGATGAATTATACCTTTTTCAATCAATCCATCACTTCATCAACACAATTCTTTCCACCATCAATTGGTTGTTGAACTTCAACATTAAAATATATACTCCGGCTCTTTGTTCTGAAAGGTCTAGAATTATTTTGCCGTCTTTCATTGTCTGCGGAATGTTCAACATTGAACCATTCACATCGTGCATTTCAAGACTTAAATCATCTCCATAAAACTCTATATACACCTCTTTGAAAGTTGGATTAGGATAAACTTTTGGTTTAAGACCAACCACAATTTCCGTAATGGTAGAATCTGTCATTAAGAATCCCGATCTTGAAATGTCGTTAGTGAAGTTAGTGATGTTAATCACATTGCTAAATCCAAAACAACCGTTTCCATAGCCCAAAAGTGCAAAATATTGTCCATTAAATTTTGGTTCGTAAGCATTGGTGGTTCTGCCAACAATCAACCTTTCACCAAGATTTTCATTAGGCTTCACATACCACTGGTAAATTTGAGCATTTGAAAGAT
>JBDNDT010000211.1:0-5321 GCA_046718985.1 Cytophagales bacterium | reverse complement strand
TCTGTGTATTTATTCAATTTTATAATATGAAACTGAACAAAAAATTGGAAGTCATTAGCTTTTCTACTGTATGAAGTTTGCCTAAAAGAAAAAGGCTATTTAAAACCCTTGCAAATATCCCTCCCAAATTAACCCTAATCCTCATTTCTCTTTTGTCAGTGATTGAACAATCCTTATTTTTGCAAAATGAGAAAACTGAAATTATTATTTTTCTGGATGTCACTGAGCATTGTTCTGATGACCTCTTGTCAGAAAATCACAAACAAAACAAGTGGAAAAAAATCGCCTCAATATGTATCAAAAAAAGGTAGATACAACTCTTCAAGAGACATTGACTTCCAATTGATTCACACCAGTTTGAAAATTTCATTCGATTTTGAACAAAAGAGAGTCTTAGGAAAAGCTTCTTTGACTTTGAAACCGCATTTTTATGATCAAGACACTCTTAGGCTTGATGCAAAGGGGTTCGACATCAATAGCATTGAAATTGAAGAGCCTGATTTTGGTTTTAGAAAAGATTATTTTTATGACGGTCAGATCATCAAAATTCCCTTGCCTCATGCTTTCAGCAAAAAAGACACGCTGAAAGTTAATATTGACTATGTGGCTAAGCCTGAAGAATTGCCCAAAAAAGGCACGGCAAGCATCATGGAAAACAAAGGAATATATTTTATCAACACAGATAAAAAAGACCCCAACAAACCGATTCAAATCTGGACTCAAGGTGAAACGGAATCGGCTTCGTGTTGGTTTCCAACCATTGACAGCCCAAACCAAAAGACTACACAAGAAATCTATATCACTGTACCCAACGATTATCTCACCCTTTCAAACGGCTCATTGATCTATAGCCTTGCAAATAATGATGGTTCAAGAACCGATTATTGGAAGCAAGAATTGCCACACACTCCTTATTTGTTTATGCTAGCCGTTGGGAAATATCATGTCACTTGTGACAAATGGCGAGAAAAAGAGGTTTGTTATTATGTTGAACCTGAATTCAAAGACTTTGCCAAAAAAATCTTCGGAAATACCCCCGAGATGTTAGAGTTTTTTTCGAAAAAACTGAAATATGACTTCCCTTGGGATAAATATTCTCAAATCACTGTGAGGGATTTTGTTTCAGGAGCAATGGAAAACACTTCTGCATCTGTGTTCATGGACGCATTGCAAATGAACAATCGTGAATTGCTTGACAGAAACTGGGATGGAATCATTGCCCATGAGCTGTTTCACCATTGGTTTGGCGATTTAGTAACTTGTGAATCTTGGGCAAATTTGCCTTTGAACGAATCTTTCGCTAATTACTCAGAATATCTTTGGTTTGAACACAAATATGGAAAAGATGAAGCCGACTATCATTTGTATGAAGAATTGGTGGACTATTTAAATGAATCAGAAACCAAACAAGAACCCCTCATCAGGTATCATTATTTGGACAAAGAAGAAATGTTTGATGCTCATTCTTATAACAAAGGTGGATGTTTATTGCATTTACTGAGAAAAACCATAGGGGATGAAGCATTTTTTGAAAGTTTGAATCTCTATCTAAAGAACAATCAATTCAGGGCAGCTGAAATTCACCATTTTAGACTTGCTGTCGAAGAAGTAACCGGAAAAGATATGAATTGGTTTTTCAACCAATATTTTTTGAAGCCTGGTCATATCAAGATTGTTGCTGAACACAAATTTGAAAACAACACTTTAAAAGTCAATATTTTACAAGGACAAGACAGCGTTTACACACCTATATACGAAATGCCCTTAAAACTCGCAATTTGGACATCTGAAAAAAGAATAGAAAAACAAATTTGGCTTAAAAAAGACTTCACTGAGTTTTCAATGCCCTTGAAAGAAGCTCCTTTGAACGTGGTAATTGATGCTGACCAATCATTGGTAGGGGTTTTGTTTCACAAAAAACAAACAGCTGAATGGATGCACCAATTCAAAAATGAATCACAATGGCGTGCAAGAAAGTTAGCCGTTTCAGAATTGAGGGAAATCTGGAGCAAAAAATCAACTCCGGACTCCACTAAACAGAAAATTATTGAATTTTTACCTTTTATTGCAGTTGACAATCATTGGAACATCAGAAATGAGTTTGTTGAAATGGTTGAAAAATTAGACAGCAATCAAAAATCAAAATTCGTTAATCAGCTGACCGTTATTGCGAATTTTGATCCAAAAACTTTATTAAGAGCAAAAGCTATTGAGGTTCTTTCAAAATCGAAGCTATCCAATTCTTCATTTTTTTCTCAACATCTTACTGACAGTTCTTATGCTGTTTCATCTGCCGCTTTGAAAGCACTTTATGAAATGGATAAAAATGCTGCATTTGCTCAAATGAATCTTTTCATCAATGAGAAAAGCATCCATACCCTTAGTGCGTTGGCACACATCTATCGTTCAGAAAAAGACAGCACAAAGTTTGAATGGTTTGTTCAAAAACTTCCTCAACTTTCAGGAAGAAAGCTTTATCGTTTCATATCT
Organism: Cytophagales bacterium; assembly: GCA_046718985.1. Lineage (GTDB taxonomy): Bacteria > Bacteroidota > Bacteroidia > Cytophagales > UBA9547 > JBDNDT01. Next base: position 2,831 of record JBDNDT010000211.1, on the reverse strand, counting down.
GAATTCAAAGATTTTTTGAAAGTGATGCCTTTAGGCGTTCAAACCCGTTCTTTGCCAATATTAAAGACCATGGCAATGCAACATTCTTTTGTGTATGCAAGAATGATGGCTTACAACACTCTACACAGCATGAAAAATCTGAAAGAAGTGAATGACATTTTAGCTGAAATCAGAAAATCTGAATCCAACAGTATGTTGTTGGATCATTATTCAAAGTTGAAGTAAATACAATATGTTTGTTTGAAATTATACTTTGAAATGAATCAAGCCATCAAATAAAGTGCTACTTCAAAGAAGTACTTTATATTCCAGAATTTATATCTCAAATCAATAGTCTGAATTTTTTGATTATAGATTAAGTGTTTCAGAAGGCTTTTTATCCAATATGTCACTCATTTAAACACTTTGAACAACAACACCAAGAAAATCACTAGGGCAATCAATCCGGCTATGGGTTCTGAATAAAAAGCTACAATCACTAACAGTACCGAAATGATAGTACCTACAATTTTTCCTGTGCTATAAGGTCGTTCTCCCCTCACCTCTCCTGTTCTTCCATTCACCAAAAAGCGATATGATTTTCCGTTATATTTGTAAGCACTGATCCAAATTGGTAGCAAAATATGTTTGAAGGTGATGTTTTGATATTCAACTGACATAAAAGTAACCTGCTGTTTATCTCCTCCGATGTCGCTTCTCACCGAACTTTCGATTACCGGACTCATTTTCTTTTTGGCAACTCCTAAACCGTTTTTCACATCCACTTGATAGCACTCGGTGACAAATCCACTCAAATATCTTTCATCAAAAGGTTCAAGATTGGCCAAATCCCAAGGCTCTAAGGCATCTGCATGTGACTTTGGTAATGAATTGCTACCCACCACCAACACATCATCAAATTCATTATTTACTGTTCCTGATGCCGGAGACCATCTGGTTTTGGTGACTGTTCTAGACTGCCGATTGCCTTCATTGTCAGTGTAATACTCAGTTTCGTAATAGTTATCACCTCTCATTCCCGAATATTGAGTGGTGGTTGAAGCATCATAAGTCCAATAAGGCGTGTAAACCCCATCAAGCTTATTAAGCTTGTCCATTTTTTGCAATTTGTTGGGCGCAAACCACAAACCTGCTACCCATTTGTGAAACATATCTAAGCCTTCCTTTTGAGGAATTTTAAAAGGCAACAATGATTTAGGTTTCAAAATTGAATGGGTTTCAGCAGTGTTTGCCACCATTGGATTCCCACAGAAGCTACACTCATGCGCTACCACATTGGCTTGCAAAGTGGTTTCAGCACCACAAGAATTGCACTTCAAGGTTCTGAGTTCCATTTGAGGTTGCACATCAATCAGTTGATTGATGAAACCATCATAATCAATCTCCTCAATCAACTCATCAGATTTGGGGATTTCGTTTTCACATCCACAATATTCACAAGTCATTCCTGAGGTGCCGGGTTTGAAAACCAAAAAAGCACCGCAGCTTTTGCATGGGAATGAAGTATCTTTCATCAGTTTTGAGCCTAAGTTAAGTTTAGTCACAAGTCATCTACTGACTTGTGACAAATAGATAGATTGTTTAAGTTGAGCTTGGGGTCTTAATTTTCGGAAAAGGCGATACGTATTGTTTATAGATAGCTTGGTTTATAAAGAAGGTGGCAAAGGAGGCGGCACAGCACCAAACAAAGATTGTAATTCAGAAACTGAACTAGCGGCAGCCCATGAAGGCATTCCGTTTTTCCAAACCAAAGATTGCGCATTGATTTGACCTTGTTGAGCCATTTGCGTGAGGGTGTTCATGTCAAACGGTCCGGTTTGTTGACCATTTACTGCCACAAAAAACGAAACCAAAGGTGGTGGTCCTTGAGAGGCAGTTTGTTGATTGGCCTGGTTCATGGGGTTGTTAGGGTTGTTCATCATTTGATTGGCAATGTTCATTCCCATCATCATACCCATCATATCTCCACCAACGCTTCCGCCTGACTGATTTTTAAGCGCATTTGCCATGTTGAACTGAGCCAACTGATCAGTGTTGATTCTGCCCAATCGGCTGTAATCCATGATTTCTTTCTTGATTTCATCAGGCATTGAAAGATTTTCGACATAGAACTTGGTCAATGTCAAACCATAATCGCTTTCGAAAATAGGATTGATTAGCCCTAGACAAAATTCAGACAATTCCATCATGCTTCCGGCAAGTTTTTCAACCGGAATGGCACTTTCAGCTAATTTGTCTGAAAGTATCAAGACAATCAAACTTCTGAGTTGTTCATTGATTTTATCTGTGGTATATTCCCCATCTGTTGAAGAAAATCTCTCTAAAAATTGCTTAGGCTCTTTGAATTTGAAGGCATAAGTGCCAAAGCCTCTCAATTCGATGAATCCGAATCTTGGATCGTCAACCATAATCGGGTTTTTCAATCCCCATTTTTGGTTGATAAATTCTTTCATATTGAAAAAATAAACCTCAGCTTTGAAAGGGCTATTGAAACCATATTTCCAACCATTCAAGGTGGTCATGATGGGGATGTTTGCAGTGCTTAGCTCATGCCTTCCCGGAACAAAAACATCAGCAGGCATATTGCCTTCGTTCACCAAAACAGCCACTTGACCCGGGCGAACGGTTAACTGTGCTCCGTTTTTAATTTCATTCTGAAATCTTGGGAATCTGTAAACCATTGTGTTTTCACTGGCATCATTCCAATCAATGATGTCAATGAATTCATTCCTTAGCTTGTTAAAAATTTTCATTGTTTATGCGTTGTGAATTAAAAATTGTCCAAATTTGAGTTTAATTTATTTTAACCATCTCACTCGAAGAAAGATCGG
>JBDNDT010000210.1:0-5324 GCA_046718985.1 Cytophagales bacterium | reverse complement strand
AGTCAAACAAAAATTGGGTATTGCTGCATTGTGCATGGCTCCGACAACGCTTGCGAAAGCTTTGGAAGATGAAGGAATCACGGCAACATTGACCGTTGGAAGCACATCTTCAAAATCACCTTATGACATTGCCGCCATTTCTCAAGGGATGGAAAAAGTGGGTGCAAGGCCTGAATTTTGCGATGTGAATGGGGTGATGATTGATGCCAAAAACAAAATTGTGACTTCTCCTTGTTATATGATGGAAGCAAGCATCAGCCAGGTTCACTTGGGCATCAAAAGAACGGTGGAGGCTTTGTTGGGTTTGATTAAAAAATAAAAACTTGGGTTGCTCTGTCAAAGAATTTCAGTCCATCATTTGTGCCCGAAAAGACGCCCTACCTTTACCTGATGAGAAGGTCTCTTTTCTCATTTATGACACGAGGAAAGCCTTCACGGGTGTTGAAGGTGCTTTTTTTGCTTTCAAAAGTGAGCAGAATGATGGTTTTAAGTATTTGAAAGAAGCCAAAAAGTTAGGAATCAAGAATTGGGTCGTTGCTGCATGTGACTTTGATGCTGCTCTTGAATTTTCAGAAAACAGATTTAATATTTTTGGTGTCGAAAACACTTTGGTAGCTTTTCAAAAATTGGCAACATGGAAAAGGTCTTTGTTTGGAGGTTCTGTGATTGGCATCACCGGCAGCAATGGCAAAACGATTGTCAAAGAATGGCTTGGGCAGTTGTTGGAAGCTAAATTCAATTTGGCCAAAAGTCCCAAAAGTTTCAACTCACAAATTGGTGTGCCATTGAGTGTTTGGCAGTTGGAAAATCACCATGATTTGGGAATTTTCGAGGCCGGAATTTCGCAAAAAAATGAAATGGCTAAATTGGAGGAAATCATTCAACCTACTTTAGGCATTTTCACCAACATTGGCTCTGCTCACGATGATGGGTTTGTGAGCAGGGAAGAAAAAATCATTGAGAAGCTGAAGCTTTTCAAAAATGTTGACCATTTGGTCTTGTGCAGCGACCACGAAGAGTTGTTTGACTGCGTTCGTGATTGGATGGGTGATGAAAAATTAATCACTTGGTCAACCCGAAAATCGAACGCAGATTTTTGGGTAAACACTTCAACAGAACATAAAAAGACAGTATTGAAGCTTGTCGGTAAGCAAAAGGAATTTCAATTTGAAGTGAACTTTAGCGACAGTGCTTCGATTGAAAATCTTTGCCATTGTTTGGTGATGGCGATTCATTTGGGGCTTTCGAAAAATGAATTGGCAAAAAGTGTTTCTCTTTTGCAAAATGTGGAAATGAGATTAGAGTTGAAACAAGGCAGCAATGGATGTTACCTGATTGACGACACTTATAACAATGATTTCCAAGGTTTGCAAACGGCTTTGGAGTTCATGAACCAACAAGGACTCGGTTTGTCAAAAACACTTATCGTTTCTGAATTTGTTTCTTCGAGTCAAAAAGATTTCAAATCTGTGCTTGATTTGACACAAAGGTTTAAGGTGAAAAAGTTGGTTTATGTGGGAGCTGAAGAGCATTCATATGCCGAAGATAATCTGCTGTTTTTCAAGTCCACTCAGCATTTGTTAGATAGCATAAAACAAGGGAAACTGAAATTTGAAAATGAATTGATTTTGGTGAAGGGTGCCAGGTCGTTCGGGTTTGAAAGGGTGGTGAAGTTGCTTGAAAACAAAACACATGCCACCACACTTGAAATCAACCTCAACAAATTGGTGCACAATTTCAGGTTTTATAAAAAGCGTGTGTCTTCGGGAGTGAAAGTGATGGCGATGGTGAAAGCCTCAGCTTATGGAAGCGGCTTGGTGGAGATTGCACAAAGCTTACAAAACCAACCTTTAGATTATCTTGGGGTGGCTTATGTGGATGAAGGAATCGAACTTAGAAAACGGGGGATTAGACTTCCTGTTTTGGTGATGAACGCCGGAGGTGTAGAACAAGCAGAACTTTGTCTTGTTCACCAATTAGAGCCCGCCTTGCACAGTTTCAACGATTGGAAAGATTTTGATGCTGTTGCCAAAAGGCTGAACCAAAAAATGAGTGTCCATTTGGCGATTGACACGGGAATGCATCGTTTGGGTTTTGACCTTTCCGAAAGAGAAAGGATTGTTCAAATGGCTTTAGATACACAGTTCAACATTGATATCAAAAGTGTTTACAGCCATTTGGTGGGTGCTGATGAACAATCATTTGATACTTTCACAAATCATCAAATTGAGGTTTATTTAAAATTTGCGCAATATTTTGAAGAAAAAACCGGTTTTCGTTTTTTGAAGCATATATGCAATTCAGCCGGTATTTTGAGGTTTCCACATGCTCATTTTGATATGGTGAGGTTGGGAATTGGACTTTATGGCATTGACCCGACAGAAGGGAAAAAGTTCAAAGATGAGTTGTTGCCTATCGTGAGTTTGAAAAGCCACATCAGTCAACTCACCCATGTGCCACAGACTGAAACAGTGGGTTATTCGAGAAAAGGTAAACTCAAAAAAGATTCTGTCATTGCCACTTTGGCATTGGGTTATGGCGATGGATATCCTAGAAAACTGGGCAATGGAAAGGCTTTTGTAAGCATCAAAGGTCAAAAAGCTTACACCGTGGGTAACATTTGCATGGATTTGATGATGGTGGATGTCACTGACATTTCAGGTGTGGAAGAGGGAGATGAAGTAGTGGTTTACGGAGAATCTCCCAACTTATATCAAGTTGCCGAATGGCTGGAAACGATTCCTTATGAAGTATTGACCAACATCGGCAGCCGAGTGAAAAGGGTGTTTTTTGGGGAGTGATCCCTCACTCATTCACCCCTTGCAGTTGGTTGAGTTTGTAATAAATTCCTTTGTTGTTCATCAACTCTTGGTGGTTTCCGGTTTCCACAATTTGTCCTTTGTCAAGCACCACAATCAAGTCTGCGGCATGAATGGTGCTTAGGCGGTGAGCAATCACGATAGATGTTCTACTTTTCATCAAATTGTTCAAAGCATCTTGAACGAGTTTCTCTGATTCAGTGTCTAAAGCAGATGTGGCTTCATCTAAAATGAGAATTGGCGGATTTTTCAACACCGCTCTTGCTATGCTGAGGCGTTGCCTCTGCCCACCGGAAAGTTTAATTCCACGATCACCTATATTGGTTTGGTAACCTTGTTCAGATTTGATGATAAATTCATGTGCATTGGCAATTTTAGCGGCTTGTTCAACTTCTTCTTTTGTGGCATTAGGCTTGCCGAACAAAATGTTGTTATAGATGGTGTCGTTAAACAAAATAGACTCTTGAGATACGATTCCTATCATATTTCTCAGAGATTCTATTTTTATGTTTTTCACATTGGTGTCATCAATTAATAAATCACCCGAGGTCACATCATAAAACCTAGGCACAAGGTCAGCCATGGTAGATTTTCCACTGCCTGACTGCCCCACCAAAGCAACTGTTTTGCCTTTCGGGATATGCAGATGGATGTTTTTCAACACCTCGTCATCCAGATATTTGAAAGAAACGTTGTTGAATGAAATTCCCTTTTCCAACATCTTGATTTCTTTTGAGAGCAAATTTTCAGTGATTTTTGAGGGTGTATCCAGCAAATCAAGCACTCTTTTTCCGCTCACCAATGAAGTGGTGATGGTTGAAAAGGTATTTGAAAAGCTTTTTGCCGGGGATAAGATTTGGGAAAAGACGGTGAGGTAAACGATGAAAGCACTGGCTGTCAATGAAGTATTTCCTTCCAAAACAATGTTTCCGCCAATCCACAAGATGCTTGCCACCACCGTGATGCCCAACACCTCTGAAAGTGGCGATGCCAAATCTCTGTTATATTGCATTTTTCTCGACACTCTGTTGTTGTGCTGATTTTCATGGTCAAACTTCCCTTGCATCAATGATTGAGCAGTGAAGCTCATGATAATTCTCATGCCGCCAATGGTTTCATCAACCATGCTATAGAGTCTGCCGAAAGACATTTGAGATTCTAGCGAGTCTCTCTTCAAGCGTTTGGCAATGGCGCTGATGATGAAACCTGAAATAGGGAAAATGATGAGTGAAACCAAAGTAAGTTCCCAAGAAATGTTGAAAAGAAGCACCAAATAAGCAATCACCGTCAAAGGATCTTTCAAAATATTCTGCATCGTGTTCACCACACCACCTTCCACTGCGTTGATGTCGTTGAAAAACCTAGCCATTAATTCTCCTTTTCTTTCATTGGAGAAAAAACCCAAATGAAGATTTAGAATTTTTTGATAAACATCTTTCCTCATTTTGAGCATCAGCCTCGATTTGGTTTTGATAATCAACACTGTGGAGAGATATCTGAAAAGATTGGTAAGCAAATTGCACGAAATCACCACTACACAAACAAACAACAATGCTCCTTTTTTACCGTTTTCTTTGATTTGGGTGTGGAAAAAATATTCAAACAGTTCTCTAAGATATTTAAAATCAAGCCTTGCCTCGGGCAACACAATCTTTTCGACCGATTCCACTTGGTTGAAAATGATGTCAAGCAAGGGAATGATCAAAGCAAAAGTGAACATTCCGAAAATGATACTCAAAACTGAAAAAAGAGTGTATAGAATTGCAAAACTCTTTAAAGGACTTGCAAATTCAAGAAGGCGAAAGTATGTTTTCAATAGAGGTTGAAATTTTATGCAAGTTTAGTTCAGTTTTTTGAATTGAAAAAATAATTTCCTCACACAATCAAAGCATTGATTGTTGAGCCGTGATTTCAATGGAAATGAAGAGGTTCAGAAATTAAGGGAGCATGATTTTTTATTTTTTGGGCGTGCCCCTATCGGGTCAGGCTGTCCGCCACTCGCTGACGCTCGGTGCTTCGCTAACGCTTTGCACTGGCCTTATCAGGCCATGGCTCCCATCCTTCACGCGGGGCTCTTTGGCATTTTAAACATTGTCTTCAACTATTAACAAATTGTTTTCTCCTTTCAGGTTTGTACCTCATAGGTCTGAAGTCCTGAAAGGGCGAGCGACATTCATAGCTAATGTATTCAATTTTTAATGTCGAAAAACCAACAATTGTTAAATAAGAAAACTGTTGAATTGAAAACAATCACTCAATTTTATAGTCTTCAATTTTCTTCACACTTCTTTTGTATCGCTCAGGGCCCCCGACACCATCAGAGTAATCATAAGGAATGGTTACTTTAGCCGGTTTTGGTTTCTCATTTTGTGATGAAGTTTCGGGCTGTTGCTGAGTTTGTTGCTGTTGAGACTGCATTTGTTGTTGCTGTTGTTGAGCTTGCATTTGCTGTTGTTGCTGCATTTGGCTCATCATATAGCCATGATGGAATCCGCGATTGAAGTT
>JBDNDT010000021.1:0-12931 GCA_046718985.1 Cytophagales bacterium | reverse complement strand
AATTAAAAAGAGAAAAATTCATGTGTTTGTGATGAAATATTAAATAGATTACCCCAAGCTTAATAATATTGGAATTAGTCTTGAATATTACCGATTCGCTTAGTTATTTTTCCTTAATGTCTGAATGCTTCGCCATAGTTCTTGTCTTCACGAACCATTCACTAACTCCTTACGAACCATTCACAAACCATCAGGAATACTGATATTTAAAACTAAAACTCATCCCTTAGGTCTGTATGGTTCGTGAGGACACGAACCACGGCATGGTATTTTTGAATACTTGCGTAAGCCGCAAAAGGGATTGCAGTGGAAAGCCCACAGCCGTGCGTGAGGTATGTGTGCAGGCAAGGGCGAGGACTTGGAACGGAAAGCCCGGTGCCGATAGGCATTTGCCCAAATATAAATCAACTGATTCTTGCCCAATTCATGTTTTTTTTGTTGATGTTTTCTAAGTGTTTTTTGACACATAAGTTTTCATGCATTCTTAAATCAGGGTCATTTTCAAGTAGTTGAATTACGTTTGTTCTGGCTTCTGCAAGGATAGGTGCGTCTTCAGATAAGTTGGCAATCATGAGGTCTAAGATGCCGCTTTGTTTTGTTCCCATCAAGTCGCCGGGTCCTCTGAGTCTCAAATCTACTTCGGCAATTTCAAAACCGTTGTTGGTTCTTTCCATGGTGTTGAGTCTTTCTTTGGCTTCTTTGCTGATTTTTTGCTTGTGCACCAAAATGCAAAACGATTGTTCTGCTCCTCGCCCTACCCTTCCCCTGAGTTGATGAAGTTGTGACAAGCCGAATCGTTCGGCATTTTCAATGACCATCACGCTGGCATTTGGCACGTTCACTCCAACTTCAATCACGGTTGTTGCAACCATGATTTTAGTTTCGTTTCTTACAAAGCGTTGCATTTCAAATTCTTTGTCTTTGGGTTTTTGCTTGCCATGTACAATGCTCAAAGGAACATCTTGAAAAGCCCTGGAAATGGATTCAAAACCATCCATTAAATCTTTTAAATCAGTTTTTTCAGATTCTTCGATGAGTGGATAAACCACATAAATCTGCCTTCCCAATTTCAGTTGTTGCCTCATGAAATCAAAAATCCACAATCGGTCAGCGTCTCTTTTGAGCAATGTTTCAACGGGTTTTCTGCCGGGTGGCAATTCGTCAATGATTGAGGTGTCAAGATCACCATAAACGGTCATGGCAAGGGTTCTTGGGATGGGTGTTGCGGTCATCACGAGCACATGTGGAGGTGTTTTTTCGTTTTTTTGCCACAATCTTGCTCTTTGTGCGACACCAAATCTGTGTTGTTCATCCACTACACAAAGTCCTAAAACGTTGAATTTCACAGATTCTTCAAGCAATGCGTGGGTGCCAATGAGCATTTTCAATTCGCCGGTTTCCAATGAATTTAGCAAAGTTTTTCTCTTGGATTGAGGGGTTGAGCCTGTTAAAAGATTGATGCTTATTCCCAAGCTTTCAGCAAAAGGGCTGAGCGATTTGAAATGTTGTTCAGCGAGAATTTCCGTAGGTGCCATCAAACATGTTTGGAAACCGTTGTCAATAGCGAACAACATGGCTGAAAATGCTACCAATGTTTTACCACTTCCGACGTCTCCTTGTACCAGTCGGTTCATTTGTTTGCCAGAATTGCAATCTTTAAAAACTTCTTTGATTACTCGTTTTTGAGCATTGGTGAGTTGATATGGTAAGATTTTCTCAAAAAAATGGTTAAAAAGAGTTGCTTTTGGAAATAGGAAGCCGTCTAATTGCGTTTGGCTTTCTTTTTTGAGTGTGAGAATTTTGATTTGCAGATAAAAAAACTCTTCGAACTTGAGTCTTCTTTTGGCTTGTTTCAAGTCTTCTGCATTTTTAGGGAAGTGTATTTTGAATAGTGCCTCTTCTTTGCCTATCAGATTATATTTTTCTAAAATACTTTTGGGAAGATTTTCAAGAATTTGTCCTTTCAATTCCTCAAGAGCTAGGTTGACTAATTTTGAGATGCCCTTTGTGTCAAGATAAAAACGTTTCAGTTTTTCAGTTGAATGATAAACCGGCATGAAAGGTTTTGGCACAAAACCAATGCTTTCATCCCACTTTTCAAGTTCAGGGTGTGTGATTTGAAGGTTTCCATTAAAAATTGTAGGTTTTCCGAAAACTAAATAAACCTCTCCTATTTTCAGATTTTTTTGAATGTTGCTAATGAATTGAAACCAAACAAGTTCGCAATAACCTGTTTTGTCTTCAAAACCAATGACAAGTCTTTTTTTAAGATCATTTCCTAAGAGTCGCATTCCTGTTATTTTCCCTTTGAGTTGCACAAAAGGCATGTCTTCATGGCATTCTTTCAACTCATGAATCACACTTCTGTCTTCATGTCTGAAGGGAAAAAATTGAATCAAATCGGCATAAGTGTGGATGTTGAGTTCTTTGTTCAACAATTCTGCTCTTTGAGGACCGACAGACTTCAAAAACTCTATTGATTGATTCAGCAATGCAGGCATTGTGTTCGAAATATAGAATTAAACTGCTAATAAACTAAAAAATGTTCTAAATCTGTTTAAATTTGTGTTTGAACTAAATTAGTGATGAGACTTTTAAACATAGCATTGATACTTTGCGTGGTTTTCTTTGTGAAAATTGCTGTTGGGCAAAAAGTGAGTGTGGTTTCAGCTCAAGAAAGAGTGGAAGGTGAACTCAGAAAGGGGATGGAGACCTTGGTTGTGCTTGAAGCTAAAAAAGTAGAAGCCGAATGGCAAAAGTATTTGAAGCAATTTGGAAAAGTTTTATCTAAAAAGGGAGGCGTTTATTTGCTTGAAAGTGCTGAAATAAAGGACATTTCAGGCACTCCTGTGATGGTTTATTCTTGGGTATATCCAACCAACACGGGTGTCAGGGTGTTTTGGTCGTTATTTTTAGGCAATGAATACATCACTCCGGAGACCAATGAACACCGATATAATGCAGCGGCAAAAATCCTAAGAGATTTTGGTGTTAAAATGTATATTGACGACATCAATGAGCAAATTTCTGATGCTGAAAAAGCCTTGAACACAACGGTTAAAAATCAAGAAAAGAAAATCAAAGAAGGTAGCCAAATTGAGCGAAAAATCGAAAATAACAAAAAAGAGAAAAAAGACTTGGAAGAGAAGTTGAGAAATAATGCACAAGAAGCTATAAACCTCGAAAATTCGAAGAAACAAAACAAATTGGATCAAGAGGCGGCTTCAAAAGATGTAGAAAAAATGAAGGCTGCTTTAGAAAGAGTGAAAGCAAAACTTTCAAAAGTTGAATGACACTCAATTTGAGCGATATTCAGGAATCAGATTGAATTCAGGAATTTTGACAGTGAACTTTGATCCGTCAAATTGCCTTTGCATGATGTATTCACCAATCATTTTTCCCATATCAGATTTCAGGTTGCAACCTGAAACATATTTATGACTTTTTCCGGGTTCAAGAATCGGTTGCTGCCCCACAACACCATCGCCTTCCACTTCTCTGATGTCTCCATTTGTGTCAAAAATAACCCAATGTCTTCTCAGTAACTGCACGGTGTATTCACTCATGTTTTCTATGGTCACCTCATAAGTGAACACAAAATGATTCTGTTCCGGATAAGAATATTCCGGTTGGAAAGAAGTGTTAACGGTAATTTTAACACCATCAGTAATAAGTGTGGCCATAGTCAACATTTTAACTTCAAAGCCAATTTAAACAATTGACAAATTAAAATCAAATTGAATAAGACAAATGTTTTTAAATTCTTGATTCTTGGCGTTTTTTATGATTTCGAAACATGATTTTTACCCAAGTTAATCAATTACACAATTTTGGTAATTAATAGTTCTGACATTTGAGTTTGTAATTGGGCTCAAAAGCTAACTTCTAAATACCCCTTCGCCATTGTTCAATTTTGGCAAAATGAACATTAAAAAAGAACAAACATTTGTTTTGGGAAATATGTTCAAAGAAATTCAGGAAAAAAACGGAAACCATATTCAAGAAGGAATCCGTTTTTTTAATATATAAGATAGACGAATTAATCTAATGCTGCAACACCCGGCAAAGTCTTTCCTTCCATATATTCAAGCAAGGCACCACCACCTGTTGAAACATAAGAAACTTTGTCACCAAATCCTAAGTTGTTGATGGCAGATGCTGAATCACCGCCTCCAATCAATGAAAACCCTCCTTTGTTGGTAGCTTTCACCACTGCATGGGCAATGGCTTCAGTTCCTTTCGCAAAGTTTTCAAATTCAAAAACTCCCATTGGACCGTTCCAAAGTATTGTTTTAGAGTTTTCTACAATTTCAGAAAATGCTTTTGCTGATTCAGGACCAATGTCTAAACCTTCCCATCCATCAGGAATTTCACCTTTTTTCACTATTTTTCTGTTTGCATTGTTGCTAAAATCATCCGCCACAACATTGTCAACAGGGAAATAAAGTTTTACACCTTTAGCTGTTGCTTTTTTCACCAACTCTTTAGCCAATTCCATTTTGTCGTCTTCATGAATTGATTTCCCGATTTTCCCACCTTCAGCTTTCACAAAAGTATAAGTCATCCCTCCTCCGATGATTAGGTTATCCACTTTTTCAAGCAACTTTTCGATAATCAAAATCTTGTCAGAAATTTTGGAACCACCCATGATTGCTGTGAAAGGTCTATCAGCATTTTCAAGTATTTTTTTGGCATTGTCAAGTTCAGCTTGCATCACAAAACCACAAACTTTGTCTTTAAAGAACTTAGCTACTATGGTAGTTGAAGCGTGTGCGCGGTGAGCAGTTCCAAAAGCATCATTCACATAAACATCCCCGTGTTTTGCAAGTTTTTCGGCAAATGCTTCGTCACCTTTCTCCTCTTCTTTGTAAAACCTAAGATTTTCTAACAATAAAATCTCACCTGCTTTCAGGCTTTCAGACAATTTAAAAGAATCTTCCCCAACACAATCATCAGCAAACTTTACCTCAGTCTTGAAAACTTCGCTTAATCTTTTCACCAAATGTTTCAAAGATGATTTGTTTTCAGGACCATTTTTGGGTCTTCCTAAATGTGACATCAACACGCAAGAGCCACCGTCTTTCAATATTTTTTCAATCGTTGGAATGGTTGCTTTGATTCTGGTTTCATCAGTTATTTCAAAAGCTTCGTTTAAAGGAACATTGAAATCAACTCTGATTAGGGCACGCTTTCCGGAAAAGTTAAAATCTTTAAGTGTCTTCATAAAAAAAGAGATTATATTAGTCTAAAACCTGTTTGTTTGCACAAGCTCACAAATATAGTTTTTTATTTAGAAAAGTAGAATGGCAAATGAACAGTGAGTTCAATGAAAATATGTTTTTGTAAACGCACTAAAGTGAAACACCTGAAAGCAATCGAATTGAGCAATTTAAAGGTTTAGAATTCTTTTGCTGTGAAAATAGCCAAAACATAAATATATACTTCTTGCTGTTCTTTGAGATTGTATCTTTTGAGACCCACCAAAAACTCTTCTCCTTGGTTGAGTCTCATTTCGCCCAAAACATTATGCCTGATTGTGGGCATAAAAACTTGTGAATAATCGGTGTTTCTTTCAAACTTTTCTTTGTGATTAGGTTTCACAAATCTAACAGATACTTTTCCATCAGGTAAAAAATTATTTTTTTCGGCCATTTTAATAACTTCGTCTTCATCCATTTTTTTATCTGAAACCAAAACCTTAAAAATTGAAGCTTTAGGTGAAAGGCCTACAAAATTTGTTGCTTTGTAATACTTCCTGCCGAAGTTCACAGTTTCTGTCGTTATTAATGAGATTTTTGATTCGATTTTAGGTTTGATAATTTTCAGTTCCCCATCATTTTCAGAAAACACCTTAAATTCTAGCTCAATATCTTGCAATGATGAATAGAATTTAATAACCAACTCATCTTTTAGATTGACAACCAGAATTTCTGTTTTCCTTGAACCTAATAAAAAATTGGTCTGTCTGGAGTATGCATTGTTTTCATCATTTATTTCAAATCTAACTTTGTTATCCAAATCCAACGCTGAATTCACATAAGACTTTAAAGTTCTGTTGATTTTGTACTCCAAAATCAACTTCATTGGTTTGTCTGATTTCAATTTTACAGTTTTTACAAAACCATTTGAAGTTTCATAATCTTCAGTGTTGAATTCTACATTAAATTGACTGATTAAATTCCTAGCAACTGAATTTGAAAAATTTGGACTTATTTCAATTTCTTGACGTGTTTGAACATTAGCTGTTTTCATTTTCAGCATTAACAAAGTTTGGGCATTTGGCTGAATTTCGATGATAGTATCTAATTGATATACGGAAGAAAAGAACTTCAAATTATGTTTTCCGGGCAAAAGTTTGATTTCTTTAGAAACATGATCTTTTATTAAATACTCTTTTTTGTTGTTCAAAACCAAACGACCTGAATAGTCAGAGTAAAACAACAAGTAGCCGTTTGAGGCTATTGACGAAGAAATAAAAATAACTTGGAAGAAGTAAAGTACTAATCTTAGGTTCATTTCGGTAAATTTACTTCGCAATTTAACGAAACTTGTCAGTAAAAAACAAGCATTCGTAACTATGAATGATTGAGAATATACTAATTTTTAAAGAAGAACTTTGCTTAAAAAAAATTAATTTTCTCTTTCGAAGGCTACATAATTAACCACTTGGTTTTGGCTATTCATCAAAGGATGAATTTCGATATTACAAAGATACAAACCACCTTCTTTTCTGTAGTTTATCAGTTCACCTTTAAAAGGAATATGCTTGACAATGTTTGCTTTGAGTTTATCCAATATTGACCTGTCAGTTTCTTTTCCCTGAAAAATTCTCGGAGTTTTACCTATAACTTCCTTTGATTGATAACCTGTTAAGGTATCGAAATAATTACTCACCCATTCGATATTCTGATGTGCATCAGTGATTATTAGCGTATTTCCGTTTTCTCTTGCTCTTTTTCTAACTTCAAAACTTGTTTTCCATCCATGCTTGGTAGCCATCAACTCTAGTTCTTCTAGGTCTTTTGTGTATGGTGAACGAACATAATTGATGAACTCAATTGCTGAATTTAATGGACACTTCATTTCTTTCGTATATTCAATTGATTCTTTAACAGTGTGTTAAAAAAAATGTTTTGAGTAGTTTTAAAAAAATTACATTATTTTATTCACATAGAAATCAAGAGCTTCAGTCATTTCTTCATTTGTTATTTCAACATCATAAACGCAATTTCCAACTTCTTTCAGAAGAGAAAACATCACTTTTGAGCTTTCATTTTTTTTGTCCTGTTGAGTCAATGACACAATAGCTTTAATTTCTGTTGATGAAATATGAGGTTTTCCAAAGGTTTGAATCAAATAATCTTTTATTGATTCGAATTCATTCATTGTAAGACCACACTTTTTAACACTTAACCAAGACTCTAAAATCATTCCCAGCGAAATTGCTTCACCATGCAACAATTTTCTTTCCGAATCAAACAATAAAAAAGTTTCAATTGCATGACCCAATGTGTGACCGAAATTCAAAATCTTTCTCAAACCTTTCTCGGTAGGGTCTTGGCTCACTACATTCCACTTTATTTCTACAGACTTTTTGATTTCATCATCCCAAACAAAATCCTCTAGCTTTTTGGTTTTGATGGATTGCCACCGCTGAGCATCAGCAATGAGCGCATGCTTCACTATCTCAGCAAAGCCTGACCTCAATTCTCTGCGCGAAAGGGTGTTCAAAAATGAAGAACAAATAAACACTTCTTCCGGATTGTTGAAGACACCTATATGATTTTTGAACCCATCAAAATCAATTCCTAATTTACCACCAACAGAAGCATCTACCATCGAGAGCAAAGTGGTGGGCAATTGAATAAATCTGATACCTCTTTTGTAAGTTGAAGCACAAAAACCACCCATGTCACCAATCACTCCTCCACCCAAATTTAGCACAAGCGATTTTCTGTCTAGACCAGCATCTGTCATTGCTTTCCAAATGCTTGTGCAGGTGTTTAAATTTTTATTTTCTTCACCTGAAACAATTTGAACTTTGTAAAATTCAAAAGCATTTAAATCAGCTTTTAATTTCGGGAAACAGTGTAGGTTGGTGTTTTCATCCACCACCAAAAAGATTTTCGTAGGATTTAATTTTTTAATTTTGCCAAACAGGGAAGATAAGTCAGAACTAGAAAAATGTATAGTGTTTGGCAACATTTCTAAGAAATTCGTGATCCCGATTGGATTCGAACCAATGGCCTACTGCTTAGAAGGCAGTTGCTCTATCCAGCTGAGCTACGGGATCATTTTTCATTTGGGAACGCAAAGTTATACAAAAAACTAATTCAGTCAACACTTGGAGAAAAAAATATCTCTAGAATTGCATTTTGCTTCATCAAAACGTTCATGAACATGATATTTTAATTGTGCTCACTAATATTTTTCTTAAAAACAATATATTTGCAACCAAACTGTGAGTGATGAGTAACTTGAACAAAAACAAAGCTTATTTGCTGTTGGAAGACGGCACTTTTTATGAAGGTCTTGGTGTAGGAGTTTCCGGAACAACAGGTGGAGAAATTTGTTTCAACACCGGTCTGACAGGTTATCAGGAAATTTATACTGATCCTTCTTATTTCGGACAAATCATCATCAACACAGTTTCTCATGTTGGCAATTATGGAGTGAACGACCAAGAACAAGAAGCTGATAAGCCCATGTTCAGTGGCTTGATTTGCAAGGACTTCTCTCCCATCCATTCCAGAAAAAAATCAAACGGCTCTTTGCAAAGTTATTTTGAGCAACACAAAATTGTTGGAATTGAAAAAATAGATACCAGAGCTCTAGTTAGACATATCAGAAACAAAGGCACTCAAAACTGTATTATTTCCACAGAATCAGGAGACTTAGATTTTTTGAAAGAAAAACTTTCACAAGTGCCCAACATGGCAGGCTTGGAGCTATCTTCTGTTGTGAGCACAACAACACCTTATTTTTCAGGTGAAGAAAACAGCCCATTGAAAGTTGCTGTCTTAGATTTAGGTATAAAAACATCTATTTTAAAAAATATCACTGAAAGAGGAGCTTATTGCAAAGTGTTTCCTGCGAAAACCAGTTTTGAAGAAATGCAATCTTGGGGAGCTGATGGATATTTCATTTCAAACGGCCCCGGCGATCCTTCTGTGATGCCTTATGCTGTGGAAACGGTGAAAAAAATCCTTGCGTCTAACAAACCACTTTTTGGCATTTGTTTGGGAAATCAGTTATTAGGTTTGGCAGTTGGAGCCAAGACTTATAAAATGCACAACGGACACAGAGGTCTTAACCATCCGGTGAAAAACCTGATTACCGGCAAAGGTGAAATCACCTCTCAAAACCATGGTTTTGCTATTGAAGAAGAATCATTAAAAGATCTTTCTAATGTTGAAATCACACACATCAACTTGAACGACAATACCATAGAAGGAATCAGATTGAAAGATAGACCAGCCTTTTCAGTTCAATATCACCCTGAATCCTCTCCCGGCCCTCATGATTCAAGATATCTTTTCGATGATTTTGTGAGCTTAATGAAAAAGTAAACACATTGAAAAAGAGGCGTTTAGTCTCATCTTTTTTTGATATTGTTCTAAAAGTAGTTTTTCAATATCTAAAAGACTGATTAGAAGCTGATTAACAACTTAAAACGCTTAAATATTCACAGTCTTTGAATTAAAAAACTGAAAATTATGATAGAGTAAACCAAGAAATTAATACTAATTTTTGTATTTAAACTCATTGTCACAAATTTCCATCAAGATTAAAGGGCTTCCACAAGAATGTTCTGTTATCCTCGGTTTTCAAAGAAGATAACAGAACTACGCACCTTCAATTTTAGAAATAAGTTTTTTATAAAATATATTAACAAGTTATTTTGCAAACCCTAATTACAAAAACTCCTAAAAACAATCTTCAAAACTTGGCTCTTATAGTTTGATTCTTTTTTAAAAGAATTATCGCCTCTCAGAACCTTAATTTGATAAATCCTTAAAACATCAAACAAACCATTATCAAGAATTTATTCGCTCTCCCCTACTCCTCTGTTTTCTTTTTTAGAGATTTCTTTTGCAGATTTGTTCATGCCAAAAAATTTAAAAGAAGTTTTCGAAAAAGAGATTTTCTCTAAGCTTAATTCCCAACAAAAGGAAGCGGTGATGCAAATTGATGGTCCGGTGTTAGTGAATGCGGGCCCTGGAACGGGAAAAACCCAAATTCTGAGTTCCAGAATCGCTTATATCTTGCTCAACACTGATACTGCTCCTTCAAGCATCTTGTGTTTAACTTTCACTGATGCCGGATGCAAAGCCATGAGGCAGCGTCTTTTGCAGATGATTGGAACTGATGCTCACAAAATCCATATTTTCACTTTTCATGGTTTCTGCAATTTTGTGATTCAAGAAAATGCTTATCGCTTCGGGAAATCGGCTTATATGCCTCTTTCAGAACTTGAAGCAATTGAGGTGATGGAAGAAATGTTGGATGATTTGCCGGTTGATCATGTGTTCAAACGTTTTAGTGGCGATATATATCTTCCTAAAAATCAATTATTTACCCTTTTTAACAACATCAAAAAAGAAAACTGGAAAGTAGATGAATTGTTGGCAATGGCAGATCAGCATATTGCCGGCTTGGAATTCAATGAAAAATATATTTACAAGACAAACGGAAAAACTTATAAAAAAGGAGATCTTAAAACTGCCGAAATCAAAGAAGAAACCCAAAGAATGGAAAGATTCAAGGCCGGGGTTAAACTCTTCGATGATTATTCTGAACGTTTGAAAAAGCGTATGAGATATGATGTCAATGACATGATTCCTTGGGTTTTGAAAGCTTTTGAAGAAGACGAAAATTTATTGTTAAGGTATCAGGAGCAATATCTTTATGTGCTGGTTGACGAATTTCAGGACACCAATGGCAGCCAAAGTGATTTGATCAATCAGTTGATGTCTTATTGGATTGAGGAAAGCCCTAACGTTTTTGCAGTCGGTGATAAGAATCAGGCAATATATCGTTTTCAGGGTGCAGAAGAAACCAATTTAGATCGGTTTGTGGAAAGATATTCACCAAAGTTAATTGATTTAATTGAAAATTATCGTTCTACACAAGCCATTTTAGATGCATCACGCTCATGCATCATCAATAATTATCATCCCGGAGCTGAACCCCCATTGCTTGTGTCATCCAATCAAGCATTAGCATCTATTCAAGAACCGGTAGAGATAATCGCATTTCAGAATGATTTTCAACAATATACTTATCTAGTTGCCGAAATTGAGAAAATGTTCAACGACGGAGAAGATCTTTCAGAAGTCGCTATTATTTTCAGAAATCACAAAGATGCAGAACCTTTAGTGAAGGCTTTTCAACATAGAAATATACCTTTTGTGGCTTCAAAAAAAGAAGATTTGTTTGCACAGCCTCTCATTCAACATCTGGTTTCTACTCTCAATTATTTGCATTCTGATCTCGTTGATATTGATTCGGCAGAAGACCAACTTTTTGAGCTTTTGCACCTGCCTTATTTTTCAATTAACCGAAGAGATATTGCAAAGTTGATTAGATTCAAACACCAAAACAAAGGCATCAAACTCTCAGAATTGATTTGCAGCTCTGAATGGATGTTTCAAGCCGGCATCATAGACATGCAGCCCATTTTGATGCTGGGTAACTCTTTAATGGACTTGAAAAAAGATTACCACAGCTTGATTTTTGAAGAACTAATCGAAAAAATATTGGTGAAGCTTGGCATTTACCGCCATGTTTTTTCAAACAAAGTGACAGAAGAAAGATTTTGGCAACTTGAATTGCTTAAAAGTTTCTTTGATTTCGTTAGAGATATGAATCTCAGAAAACCTTCATTTGGCATTCCACAACTGAAAGAAACACTCAGAAGAATGGAATCAAATGATATTGTTCAACCAGTAACCCGATATTTTATGCATGAAAATGGAGTCCAATTGCTCACTGCACATGGCTCTAAGGGATTGGAGTTTGAAAAGGTTTATCTCATCAATGCGGTGAGTGAAAATTGGGAGAAGAAAAGAGAGAATAACTCAAACCGATTTGCTTTACCTGATGGTTTGGTGAAAGACAATAAAAATCATAAAGAAAACGACGAAAGAAAGCTCTTTTATGTTGCTTGTACAAGAGCCAAAAAGAAACTGAATGTGTTTTATTTCGAAAACACACAGTCTAATGGCAAAACGGTGGTGAAAAATCCCAGTATCTTCCTTGAAGAAATGAAATCAGTTGCTGATTCAACAAAATTAATTTCAAAAACTTTTGTGGTCAAAGATGTTGCACATTATAATCATGAAGTAGAGCAATTGCTGGTCGAGACTTTGACAATACCACAACTCAGTGAAAATGAGTTTTTAGAGAAATATATGATAAAAAAATCATTGGAAAGCTTCAAATTGAGTGCCTCTTCTTTGAACAGTTATCTAGATTGTCCTTTGAAGTTTTATTTCACTTATGTGTTGCGTGTTCCACAAGCACAAAACGACAGTTTAGGTTTTGGAAGTGCGATTCACTATGCCTTAGAGAATTATTTCAAAGATATGTTGAATGATGGCAAAGACTTTCCTCCAAAAACCCGACTTATTCAACTTTTTGAAGAAGGAATGGTGAAAGAATATGGAAAATTCACCCGAGAAGAATTTCTGATGAGAAAAGAGCAAGGTTTAATGGTCTTGGACGGATATTACGAAACTCATATTCATGAATGGAAAGCATACCCTATTGTTGCCATTGAATCTAATTTGAATGTGAATAGCGACCATGGCGTGCCATTGAATGGAAAAATTGACAAAGTTGTATTTCCAAAAAAATCAAAAGAGTGCATTGTCTATGATTACAAAACCGGAAAACCTGAAAATGCCGAAAAAAAACTAAATCCCCCATC
>JBDNDT010000209.1:0-5349 GCA_046718985.1 Cytophagales bacterium | reverse complement strand
TTTTGCAGGATTTCTTTTTGTAAGCTATTTTCTTGTTCAATATTGGATAGTAAATTCAATTTCAAATGTAGAAGGATTTTATATTATTTCTTACCTTTGCATCACCGAAATATTACCATTCTTATTTTTTTTGATGGTTTGATTTGGATAATATAAATTTTACAGTTCAGACTTATGAGCGAAAATCAAGATTTATTATTGAAAAAGAGATCTTTAGAAGTTAAAAGAATTTTGGTTTCTCAGCCGTATCCAAATGATGAAAAATCACCTTATTTTCAATTAATAAACAAATTTGGACTTCAAATAGACTTCAAACCTTTTATTCAAGTTCAACCACTTTCTTACAAAGACTTTAGAAAACAGAAAATTGATATTTTATCTCACACAGCTGTAATATTTACTAGTAGAAATGCTGTGGACACATTTTTTAAATTATGTGAAGAAGGAAAAATTGAATTGCCAGCAGATTTCAAATATTTTTGTATCTCTGAACAAACTGCAAATTATTTGCAAAAATATATCGTGGTGAGAAAGAGAAAACTGTTCACTGGAACAAAGACTTCGGTTGAGCTCATTGAATTAATTAAAAAACATAAAACTGAAAATTATATTTATCCGTGTTCAAATGTTAGAAAAGATGATATTCCTCTTTTTTTGGCTGAGAATGGATATAGGTTTTCTGAGGCAGTTATCTATGAAACTGTGGCGAGCGACATGTCAAGTATTGACGTTCAAAGTTATGATATGCTTGCATTCTTCAGTCCTTCTGGGGTAAATTCATTGATGTCTAATTTTCCGAATTTCGTTCAAGGTAATATCAGAATTGCTGCATTCGGGCCAACAACGGCAAAAGCGGTTCGCGATGCAGGATTGATACTAGATCTTCAAGCTCCTCTTCCAAATGCTCCTTCAATGACAGGCGCGCTTGAGCAATACATTATTAATGCAAACAAAATCAATGTTTGATGAACAAGCTTCTCACTTTTCTGTTTTTGCTATTTTTTTTTGGAGTCAATGCACAAATAGACCCACAATTCTCTTATTATAACTTCAATACACAATTCAATAATCCGGCAACCTCAGGAATAGACAATAAATTAAATTTTCTTTTTATACATCGTTCACAATGGTTAGGTTATCAACCAACAGTGGGCTCAGGTATTTCACCAACAACTCAATTGGTTTCCTTTTCATCACCTGTAAACCCTTTAAAAGGTGGATTAGGTTTTTTTTTGACAAATGATGCCTTAGCCAATGTGTTGAGAAATAATAACTTTATGCTTTCTTATTCTTATCATTTGAAAGTTGGCAAAGGAACGAAAATCGGATTAGGTGTCAGAGGTGGGGTTTTTAATTCTAGAATTGATGGATCACAATATAGATTTAATGATGTAGGTGACCCTAATATAAATTTAGGTGTAGAAAATGCAGTTTCTCCGGATTTAGGTGGTGGAATTAGCTTGTTTAATCCAAAATATAGTTTTGGGGTTTCAGCCACTCATTTAAACTCGCCGAGATTAATGTTCGGCAATGCCTCAGGTACAACTTTGCCGATGCTTTTTGTTATTCATGGAGCTTATAATTTTAGTTTAGGTGATAAATTCTCACTAAATCCCAATTTTATTGTTAAGTCAACACAAAAGACGAACAGTTTGTCTATCGACATTGGTGCTATTATAGAGTATGATAGCAGATTTTGGTTTGGTTCATCATTCAGAACTTTTGAATCAGTTGGTTTTTTAGCAGGTATTAATGTCTTGAGAGATAATAATCTTAAAATTGGATATGGATTTGATTATGTTGTGTCAAATGCATCGGCAAAAGCTCCTTCATCACACGAAATCATGTTATTATATTCAATAGAACCACTTTTATCAGCAATAAAGCCACCTGTACGTTCACCAAGGTTTAGGTTCTAATATTGAAAATATTAAATAAAATATTCAAAAATTGAAAAAAAACTTTGCAAGAACTATTTGCTGTATTGATTTACTTATTATCTTTGTGATGTATTCATTGGAATCATTTATTGTGTGTGAAAAGTCTTAATGACCTGCGTTATGTTTAAAACCTTCAAGAAAGGTAGTTTATTGACTGCCGTTATCGTTTCAGCTATCGCTCTACAAAGCTGTGGAAAAAGAGGAGGAGGCCAAGGTAATGGCGACCTCGTTGGAGTTCCCGACAGGGAAGGTTGGGTGATGTCAGTTCCCTATGGAATGATTGTGTGCCCATCAGGAACATTTCATATGGGTCAAGCTGACCAAGATGTTCCCGCAACATTCATCAACATGAACAAACAGGTGACCATAGGTGGATTTTATATGGATGAAACCGAAATCACTAATAATGAGTATCGTCAATTCATGAATGCAATGTTGACAGATTCTTCGGCTCTCGGAGTTGAATATTTGATGACAGAGCTTTATCCTGACACGACTGTTTGGATGAGAGATTTTTCTCACCACATGGGTGATCCTATGATGGAATATTACTATGCTCACCCTGCTTTTGATGACTATCCCGTTGTGGGTGTTGACTGGTTTGCAGCCAGAAAGTTCTGCGAATGGAGAACCAACTACATGAATGATTGGAGAGTGAATCAAAACGGACTTTTCCCAATGCCTAATTTCAGATTACCTTCAGAAGCAGAATGGGAATATGCAGCAAGAGGCGGCAGAGATATGGCTAAATATCCTTGGGGTAATCCATACATTAGAAACTCAAAAGGTTGTATGTTGGCAAATTTCAAACCGGGAAGAGGTAACTACTTTGATGATGGTTTTATGTACACATCACCCGTTGCATCTTACTTCTCAAATGATTATGGCTTATATGACATGGCAGGTAATGTTTCTGAATGGTGTGAAGATGCTTTTAGTGAAGTAGCTGTTCCAGTTGTTTGGGATTTGAACCCTGAGTATAAAGACGATGCTGAACCCAGAAAAGTAATTAGAGGAGGTTCTTGGAAAGATGTAGCTTATTATTTGGAAACGGGTACAAGAACATATGAATACCAAGATACGACAAAATCATACATCGGTTTCCGTTGTGTGATGACATATCTAGGTCGTTCGTCAGGTATGGAATTCTAAGAATTTACTTTTAAATTTTAATCAACTTAAATCTCAATTGTTAAACCTCAAAATTACTTAAAAAAATGGGTGCTCACTATCGTCATATCAATGAACCTTCTTTCAGAGAAAAGTTCTACACAAACATTGCTCCAATCATCACTGGTGTTGGTGCTTCTGTTGCAATTGTTGGTGCTTTGTTTAAAATCATGCACTGGCCTGGTGCTACATTTTTCCTTGTAGCTGGTTTAAGTGCTGAGGCAGTATTGTTTTTTTTGTTCGCATTTGCTCCAATTCCTGCTGACCCCGATTGGACGATTGTTTATCCTGAATTAGGTTATGATGGTGATGAAAACACCTCAATCAAAGAATCAGAAAAGCCAAACGGAAAGAATCTTGTTAAGAAATTAGATCATATGCTTGAATCAGCTAACCTGAACCAAGATGTTATAAACAAGTTTTCTGCCGGAATACAATCATTGACATCTACGGTTTCTAACATGAATGATTTATCTAGTGCAGCAGTTGCATCTAGTGAGTATGCTCAAAACGTTAAACAGGCATCAAAATCTATTGTTGACATGAATAAGTCTTATGCAGTTACTGTGGAGGCAATGTCATCTATGGCAAGTGCTTCAACTGATGCTAAAGAATACCACTCGCAAGTTCAAAACATCACCAAAAATTTGGGTGCATTGAATGCAGTTTATGAAATGGAATTGCAAGATGCAAACAATCACTTGAAAGCGATGAATAAGTTCTACAGCAATTTGTCAACTGCGATGGAAAATATGTCAGAAGCCAGCAAAGATACTCATCAATTTAAGCAAGAATTGGCTAAATTGACGGGCAACTTGACCGCATTGAACAATGTATATGGAAATATGTTGTCAGCAATGCGTGGTTAATCTACACCTGAAATCTTTTGTTTTATTTAAAAATTAAAAAAATACTAAAATGGCAGGTGGAAAAGAGACCCCAAGACAGAAGCTGATAGGTATCATGTATTTGATTCTATTGGTACTTTTGGCTCTGCAAGTGAGTTCTGCTATCATGGAAAAATTCAAATTCCTTGATGACAGTTTGCAAGCAGCTAATGACAGAGCTACCGCATTAAATACAAAAACAGCACAGAACATTGAAAAAGCTGTTTCTGATAATGGTAATAAGGCTGCTGATTTAAAAGTTTTAGAAAAATCTAAGCAAGTTAGAGCTGAAGCCAAAGAAATCAGAGATTTTATTGAAAAATTAAGGGAAGAAATCATTCAAAAAACGGGTGGCTACGAAGATCCAAACGATAAAACTTCAATGTACAAAGGTGCAAAAGATCAAGGTTTTGTCGAAGATTTAATGGTTGGAGCTAAAAAAGGAATTCAGTTGCAAAAGGAAGTCAATGAATTTTGCGAAGATTTAAGAAGAATTACAGGAAAACCACAAGAATTTCCTAACCTTGCGCTTGATGCTAAAGATGATCCAAGAATTTCTTCAAAGTCTGAGAACAAAAAACAATCGTTTTCAGAATTAAATTTCACCCATACTCCAATGGTAGCTGCAATGGCTGTACTTAGTGATTTGGAAGCTAGTGTATTGAAGCATGAAGCTAAAGCACTTGAAGATTTAGCTGCTGAAGTAGGTGCAACTGAGATAAAATTCGATAACATCTTTGCGATGTACAGAGCAGAATCTAAAGTTGTTGCTGCGGGTACTAAATATAACGCTGAACTTTTTTTAGCTGCTTCTTCTTCAACTTTGAAGCCTACAATAAAGGTCGATGGTAGAGATTTACAGGTTGATAAAGATGGCAGAGGAAAATTAGAGTTTACTGCAACTGGTGGCGCTTATGACAATGAAGGTAATGCCAAAAAGTCATGGAATGGACAAATCACTATCAAAAACAAAGGTAAAGATACAACATTTACTGTTAAAGGTGAGTATATAGTTGCTAAACCGGTCATCCAAATTCAATCAGCTTCTGTATCTGCTCTATATAGAAATTGTGGTAATGAATTAATTGTCGGTGTACCCGCATTGGGTTCTACTTACCAACCATCTTTTGCTGGTTCTTCCGGGGGTGAATTCATCACTGGTACTGAAAAAGGAAAAGTAACCATAATTCCTAATTCACCTGAAGTAACTTTAAAAGTTTCCAGTGGAGGTAATTTTATAGGAGATCAAAAATTCAAAGTTAGATTAGTTCCATTGCCTACAATAGAATTGATGGCTGGAGGTGCTAAAATTGACGAAAAAGCTGGTTTGGATAAAAATAAAGCTAGAGATC
>JBDNDT010000208.1:0-5361 GCA_046718985.1 Cytophagales bacterium | reverse complement strand
TGCGCACGGTTTATCCCTTTTGCCAAGTTTGAAAGGGGCATTTTGCTCATTTCATTTTCAAGAAACAAAGTGTCAATCTCTGACAAGTCATAAAGCAAGGTTTTGACCAGCGTTTCTCCCCATTTTGCCATTTTCACCACGTTGGTGTCATCGAATCGAGTTTTGTCCCAATAAAATTGAGTTAAAAACAAATCTTGTCTAAACCCTTCTGGTTGAGAATAATAAGCGTTTAGGAAAATTAGATGCTTATCTATGTTAAGAAAGTCAGCATCCAATCTGTTTAGTTCTTCTCGAAGATTGACGGAATCACCTTGTTGGATATTGTGCTCTAAGAAATAATTTTCTTTTGATGATTTCTCCGGTGCAAAATTGTTTACAACAAAAACCGAGAATAGACTCAACATGAGACCAAAGAAAAAAAGCATGGTATATTTTGAAGCCCAAAACTCAGTCTTATTTTTATACTCTTTCAGCTCAGAGTGTTTCAGGAAGAAAATGAGCGCAATCACCCACACATAAATCACGAACATTTTTCCACCTATCATATGGCTTTATTGGTTTCTTTTTCTAATAACGTAAACCAACCACAAAAAGGCAAGTGGAATCAAAAACCATGCAATGGCTTTGTAATCATTATCTTCGAAAATCTCTACTTCCTCTGTTTTGATGCCAAAAGCCACCAAAGAAAGCTGTGTGCCCAACATTTTAGGGTTTTCTCCTCTCAATGTGCCATTGATTTGGTTTCCGTTTGGAAGGCGACATTGATAAATGATGTTTTTCACACCCCCACTATCAGAAAATGCTAAAGAGAGTTCAGGCATAGACATTTCTTCATCGTTTTCAGTTTTCCATGCAATGACACTTTGCTTCATTGTTTGAACCACCTCTTGCAAGAATGGATTTGAGCTTACGACATTTAAGACCGCTCTCTTTTCAATTTCTGAATAAGGTACAAGACTTGGGTATAACATTGAGAACTTTTTGCTTATCTCTTCTGCTTTTGCTTCATTTTTATGGTGTTTGAAAATCTTATAAAGTCCTTCGTAACAACGTGCAATTAACAATTTTTCATATTCAGTGTTCAACAAAGGATCTTTCAACACCAATTCATAAAGTTGTTCAGCCTTTTCATATTCTTTCTTTTGAAGATGAACATTTGCCAAAACCCAGTTGTAATATCTGAAAACACTGGGTCTTTTATCATTAGATAGGTTTTTGCTAAACACTTCCAAAAAATAATTGGTATTAAATCCTTCGATTGTGGACCAAATCTCATCCACAGACATCACACATTCGCTGTTGAACAATCGGTAAAAAGCATAGTGCCTTTCAGGATTGCTACCGAATTTTCCAATCAATTGATAACGATTGTTCCAACGCTCAACATAAAGAGAAGGCAAAGAGAGAAGAACATTTAAGTTTGTCCACCAATATTTATCCGTAAAGTAAAGTTGCTCTAGTCTTCTTTTTGATGATAAATATTTATAAAGAGTGACGGCATAATCATATTGTTCAGGTGCCCATGAAGTGTTAATGTGCAATTCTTGGAAGTTTTTGGCTTTTTCGATGTGCTTCAGTGTCTCGTGATAATATCCTGAATAATAATAAGATCGCGCTAAAGCAATATTGTTCCAACCGAACCCGGCAATGATGACATGTTTCGGGTATATTGTATCAACTCCTCTAAATCACCATCCGGTCTTCCTTTGTAAGTGTTGATGATGCTCAACATATAGTTGTATTCTTTTGTGCTTTTGTCGCTAGGTGAGTGTTGTTTTTTCTCAATCAAATAATTTTTTTCTGCTTCTTTGAAATCAGCCTTTGTCATGCTGAAATAAGCATAATTATTATTAGAGAAAAAGGGTGTTTCTTTCAAAAGTTTGTAATAAAACTCTGCTGAATCCAACTCATAGATATAATTGTAAACCAGTGCCTTGTTATGATAATTGAAATAAAAATCTTGGTTCACATAATCAGCCGAGAAAATTGAAGTGTTCCAGTTATAATATTTTCTAGCCATGAACATTGAGGTGTCAATAAACCTCAAAGCTTTGAGTTCGTTGTTTTCTATGTCTCCTGCTGAATAAGGAAATTGCTCTTTAGAGAAGGTTCTCACCCTGTGCATGATCCATGACATGGAATTGTAAGGTTCGATGAAGAAGTATTTTTGCAAGCGTTGTTTCTTTAGTTCAATCAACACTTCAAAGGCCTTTTGTTGTTCTTCAATGTTCATATAGCACTGATAAAGCAGATACATGATCATGCAATAGTCTTGCTGTGCTTGATAAACACTGATATATTCTCTAACATCCTGAGTTCTGACTTTGAGTTTCTCTTTTTCTGATTTATAGATTTTTGCTTTTGCTTTTAATAGAGGTTTGATAGCCGATGCATATCCTAATGCATCTTGAGAGCGATAATATTTTGCAGATCCCTCAAAGAGCCAGCCTACATAATAAGTGCTGTCAATTCTGAGGAACTCCCGATACATATCCAAAGCTTTTTTGTCAAAATACCACAGACCTTGTCTCTTTTGGTCAATTTCTTCTCTTGGGTTTTGCTGTGCCCAGGATAGCATAACAAAAAAGAAAGAAACTAAAAAAAGGCATCTTTTCATGTAGATAAATTCGAAAACGTCAACAAAACCGAAATATAATACAAATATCAACCAATGAATAGTGAAAAAGATTTATTTTGGTTTGTTGGTCTTTTCAGAATCGATTGCTGACCATTTTAGATTGTGGGGGCATAATAAAATTAATCCAAAAATGTTCGTGAAGAAAGCATTAATTTCAAATCATTCTTTCTTCTTAGACAATTCAATAAGTCCGTTTGTATCCGAAATTGATTATCTTTGCGCCTCAAAAATATTTATAACACATGACAACATCCCAATTTGAGGAGTTGAGAGACAGAATAGAGTCTCTGAGGAGGTTTCTTTGACTACGAAAACAAGAAAATCCAAGTAAAAGACGAAGAAGAAAAAACCCTTGCACCGGGCTTTTGGGATGACCCTAAAAAAGCTGAGTCAATCATAAAAACCATCAGATCTCAAAAAGTTTGGGTTGAGAGTTATGAAGAAGTCAGCAAGTGTTTTGAAGATCTGGAAGTGATCAAATCATTTGCTGAGGAAGGTGCAGCCTCAGAAGAAGAGGTGGATGCAGAACTAAACAAATGTCTCAAATTGGTGGAAGAACTCGAACTCAAAAGAATGTTGAGTGGAGAGGAAGATCAATTGAACGCATTGTTGGAAATCAACTCAGGTGCCGGCGGAACAGAAAGCCAAGATTGGGCAGAGATTTTGATGAGGATGTATATCATGTGGGGAGAGAAAAACGGATACACTGTTAAAGAAGTCGAATATACTCCCGGTGATGGTGCAGGATTGAAATCAGCAACTTTAGAGTTTTCAGGACCTTTTGCTTATGGTTATTTAAAGTCTGAAATCGGTGTGCATCGTTTAGTGAGAATTTCGCCTTTTGATTCAAACGCCAGAAGACATACTTATTTTGCATCAGTTTTTGTTTATCCTGTGATTGATGACACCATCGAGATTGAAATCAACCCTAATGATGTAGAGTTGCAAACTTCAAGGTCGGGAGGTGCAGGTGGTCAAAATGTTAACAAAGTTGAAACAAAAGTTCAATTGACTCACAAACCAACAGGCATTGTGGTTGTTTGCCAGGTTGAAAGATCTCAGTTGGCCAATCGTGAAAAAGCCATGCAGATGTTGAAATCAAGGCTCTATCAATTGGAGGTTGAAAAAAGAAATGCCGAAAAAGCCAAGATTGAAGGATCAAAGAAAAAGATAGAGTGGGGTTCGCAAATCAGAAATTATGTATTGCATCCTTACAAACTCATCAAAGACGTTAGAACAGGTGTCGAACGCAGTGACGTTCAAAACGTGCTAGACGGCGATTTGAATGAATATATCAAGGCTTACCTCATGCAAGAAGAATGAGAAAATTGATATTATCCATTTACACGCTATGGGTAGCGTTTTGGTTTTTTGGGTTTTTCTTGATGTTATGGCCTTTTTTTTGGCTGTTTCTTCAAAGCAAAAACACTCATCATTTAGCTCATCATTGTAACAGGGTTTGGGGATTTGTTGTTTATCTTTTTAGTGCTTGTTTATTAGTGGTTGAGAAAAAGTATAAAACAAAACCCAATGAACAGTATGTAATTGTTGCTAATCACACCTCTTATCTCGACATCCCGACTTTATACTTGGTGTTTTCAAGAAAAGTTTCTTTCATCGGTAAAAGTTCTCTGAAGAAAATTCCTTTGTTTGGTTATATGTACTCAAGACTGCATGTGTTGGTTGATAGAAAAAGTTCAGAAAGCAGAATTAAATCACTAGATCATTGCAGGAAAAAAATCGAAGAAGGTTACAATATGATTTTCTTTCCTGAAGGTACCATCAGCAAAACAGCTCCAATATTAAATGAGTTCAAAGACGGAGCTTTCAAATTGGCGATTGAAAAACAAATTCCTATTTTACCTGTCACTATTCCTAATAATTGGATAATTTTGCCAGACAAAAAACCTTTGACAGTGCATTGGAACGTTTGCAAAGTGGTGGTTCATGAACCCATTTCAACTCTAGGCATGACAGAAAAAGATGTCCCAAGATTGAAAAGTAAAGCATTTCAAATAATTGAAAACGAATTGAAAACGAAACTCGGAGATGAATATAGACAAACAAACAGTTAAAAAAACTGCACATTTGGCTCGTTTAGAGTTCAATGAAAAAGACGAGCAAGAGTTGGTTGAAAGCATGAACAAAATCCTAGATTGGATGGAAAGCCTAAAAGAAGTGGACACTGAAAATGTAGAACCACTCAGGCACATGTCTGTTGAAGTGAATGTGTTGAGAGAAGACATTGCAGGTGATCCTATTGGTCACAAAGAAGCTTTAAGCCTTGCTCCCAAAAAAGACAGCGACTATTTCAGAGTGCCTAAAGTTTTAGAATAATTCATGGATAAGCTATACCAGAAGTTAAAAGAAAAATGGAAGGTTGAAAGCGACAAACAAATGGCAATCATCTTCATTGTCTTTGCCATCACCGGTTCTGCCTCCACACAAGTTGCCAAACCTTTGTTGTCATTTTTGAATATTCGTGCTGAAGATTTTAATCCATTTATATATTGGCCAATAAGGATTTTGATTATTTTACCCATTTATCAGGTGATGTTGATAGTGATAGGCGCCATATTTGGCCAATATAAGTTTTTTTGGAATTTCGAAAAAAACATGCTCAACAGAATGAGTGGCGGTTTGCTTTTCAAAGAAATTAAAGAGTAGCCAAAACAATAGGTCTTTTTAGGGATTTTTTTCTTTTGTTTCTTAAACAAGGGCTA
>JBDNDT010000207.1:0-5405 GCA_046718985.1 Cytophagales bacterium | reverse complement strand
CACTACATGGCAGTATAATTTGTTATTTGTTACTTTGATTATTCTCTTTACATTTTTCTACACTGCAATCACAATCAATCCCACTCAAATTGCGGATGATATGAAAAGAAATAATAGTTTCGTTCCTGGAGTTAAGCCCGGAGAAGAAACAGCAAGTTTTATTGATACAGTAATCAGCAGAATAACCTTACCTGGAGCAATTTTCTTATGTGCTGTTGCAATTTTACCTTCGATAGCAATTTTGTTTAAAATTAATAGAGAGTTTGCATATTTCTTTGGTGGTACTTCTTTATTGATTATGGTTGGTGTTATCATCGAAACTTTGCAACAAATTGAAAGCTATTTATTGATGAAACATTATGAAGGGATGATGAAGTCTGATACCTTAAAAGGTCAGGCAGAAGACAATCTCGCATTGGCTTGATCTGAGGCATGATAATTTATAAGTCTAAAGAGCAGATTGAGTTAATAAAAATAAGTGGAGATTTACTTGGCAGATGTCATGGTTTAATTTCCAGGAAACTGAAGGAGTCAGTTTCTACTTTAGAATTGGATAAACTTGCTGAAGAGTTTATAAGAGACAATGGTGGTTTACCTGCGTTTAAGGGATTTAACGATTACCCTTTTACGTTGTGTATTTCTATTAATGACGTTGTTGTGCATGGTTTACCAAGCAAATACGTCCCAAAAAATGGTGATATAATCTCCATTGATTGCGGTGTTTCTTTAAATGGGTTGATAAGTGACAGTGCTTATACTTACATGATAGGAGATGTGAGTGCTGAAATTAAGAATCTTTTAAAAGTGACCAAAGAAAGTCTTTTTAAAGGAATCGATTCAATCAAAAAAGGCAGTAGAGTTCAAGACATAGGATATTCAGTTCAAAAACATGTTGAGAATCATGGCTACAGTGTAGTCAGAGAATTGGTAGGACATGGAGTTGGGGTGAAGGTTCATGAAAAACCGGAAGTACCAAATTTTGGTAAACGAGGAATGGGACCTAAGTTACTTGATGGCATGGTGATAGCTATAGAGCCAATGGTTAACATAGGAAGAAGGGAAGTTTATCAAGATAAAGATGGTTGGGCAATTAGAACTGCCGATAAAAAACCTTCTGCACACTTCGAGCATACAGTTGCAATAGTTGATGGGAAACCGGAGATTTTAACAACTTTTGAATACATTGAAAAAGAATTAAATAACTGATGGCAAAACAAACATCAATAGAACAAGACGGGGTTATAATTGAATCGTTATCAAACGCTATGTTCAGGGTTGAGTTGGCAAATGGCCATCAGGTAATAGCTCATATATCCGGAAAAATGAGAATGAATTATATTAAAATTTTGCCGGGTGATAAAGTAAGGATGGAGATGTCTCCATACGATTTAACAAAAGGAAGAATAGTTTACCGTTATAAATAAATTAGTCATGAAAGTAAAAGCCTCTATCAAAAAGAGAAGTGCTGAATGCAAGATAATAAGACGTAAAGGAAAGCTTTACGTGATAAACAAGAAAAATCCTAGGTATAAACAAAGACAAGGTTAATTAAATTGATATGGCAAGAATAGCTGGTGTTGACATTCCTGATAATAAAAGAGGTGAGATTTCACTAACTTATATTTATGGCATCGGGAGAAGCTCTGCAAAGAAGATTTTAGAAAAAGCTGGGGTTTCTGTTGATAAGAAAGTTAAGGATTGGGACGATAAAGAAACCAATGCTGTAAGAAATATTATTGCTTCTGAACACAAAACTGAAGGTGTTTTGAAATCAGAAGTTCAACTGAACATCAAAAGATTGATGGATATTGGTTGTTATAGAGGTCTTAGACACAGAAAAGGTCTTCCTTTGAGAGGTCAGAGAACCAAAACTAATGCTAGAACAAGGAAAGGTAAACGTAAGACAGTAGCTAATAAGAAAAAAGCCACTAAATAATTAACTAGTTAAAATGGCACAAAAAAGAAAAGATAAAGCAAAAAAGAGAGTAGTTGTGGTTGAGCCTGCGGGTCAAGCTCATATTCATGCTACATTCAATAACATTATTATTTCTTTGACCAATTCTGCTGGTCAAGTGATTAGCTGGTCATCAGCAGGTAAACTGGGCTTCAAAGGATCAAAGAAGAATACTCCCTACGCTGCACAAGTAGCTGCACAGAATTGTGCACAAGTGGCATTTGATCTTGGGATGAGAAAGGCTGAAGTTTTTGTAAAAGGTCCTGGTGCAGGTAGAGAATCTGCTATCAGAACAATACAAAACTCAGGTATAGAGGTGACTATTATTAAAGATATCACACCTTTACCACATAATGGTTGCAGACCTCCTAAGAAAAGAAGAGTTTAAAAGTTAATTTACCAATCATGGCAAGATATACTGGTCCAAAAGCGAAAATATCAAGAAAATTTGGTGAGCCTATACTAGGTCAAAGTAAGGCTCTACAAAGAAAAAATTATGCACCCGGTCAACATGGCAAGGGAAGAAAGAGAAAGATGTCTGAGTATGCAGTTCAATTAAGTGAAAAGCAGAAAGCAAAATTTATTTATGGAGTGCTTGAAAGACAGTTTGCTAAAACATTCAGCGAAGCAGCTAGAATGGGTGGGGTCACGGGTTTAAATCTATTGCAACTTTTGGAATCTATAATTGACAATGTGGTTTACAGATTGGGTCTTGCAAGCACAAGAAGACAAGCTAGACAACTTGTTCTGCACGGTCATTTTACTATTAATGGTCACGTAGTGAATATTCCTTCGATAAGAATAAAAGTAGGTGACATAGTTGCAATTAGAGAACGTTCAAAGTCTCTTGAGGTAATTTCTGAAAACGTCTCTGTGCGTTCATCTAAAAAACATCCTTGGTTGGAATGGGATGATAACTTGATGGCAGCAAAGATGATTGCAATGCCTGACAGAGAACAAATAACTGAAAACATCAACGAACAGTTAATAGTCGAATTGTATTCTAAATAATTTTACCGAAATTTTAACCTTTAGGTTTATGTCAATATTGTCTTTTCAAATGCCCGATAAAGTCGTGATGGAGAAAGCCGACGACTTTCAAGGAACTTTTGAGTTCAAACCTTTAGAAAGAGGTTTTGGCGTTACAATTGGTAATGCTTTGAGAAGGACTCTTTTGTCTTCCTTGGAAGGATATGCTATCACTAGTATTAGAATTCCAGGAGTACTTCATGAGTTTTCAACCGTTCCAGGTGTTGTTGAAGATGTCACCGAGATAATATTGAACTTGAAAAAAGTAAGGTTTAAAAAAGTAGGTGATTATCCTGAATCAAAACTTCAAATTTCTGTTAAAGGAAAAAAGGAATTCAAAGCAGGTGATATAGCAGAAGCTACTTCTTCGTTTCAAATTCTAAATCCTGAATTGGTTGTTTGTAATTTGGATGAATCTGCTTCTTTTGAAATTGAATTAACTGTAGAAAAGGGTAGGGGTTACGTTCCTGCAGAAGAAAACAAGCCTAATGATCAAGTTTTTGGCTTGATTCCGATTGACTCTATTTTTACACCAATCAAAAATGTGAAATATCACATTGAAAACACTAGGGTTGAACAAAGAACCGATTATGAAAAATTGGTTATTGACATAAAAACAGATGGTTCAATACATCCTGAAGAAGCTTTAAAAGGTGCTGCTAACATCATGATTCGTCACTTTATGTTGTTCTCTGATCAAACAATGACTTTTGACAGGGTTAAAAGTGATGATGAAGAAGTGGTGGATGAAGAGTATTTGCATATGCGCAAATTGTTGAAAACCTCTATTTCTGATTTGGATTTGTCTGTTAGAGCTTATAATTGCTTGAAAGCTGCTGATATCAAATGCCTAGGTGACTTGGCCAAATTGGAAGTTGCTGACATGATGAAGTTCAGAAACTTTGGTAAGAAATCTTTAACTGAACTTGAACAGTTGATTGCTGACAAAGGTCTTCATTTTGGGTTAGATGTAACGAAATATAAATTAGACGAAGAGTAACAGCTGTTGATAGTTGTATTAATTATTAAATCATGAGACACGGAAAAACTCACAATCATTTAGGAAGAACTGCTAGCCACAGAAAAGCATTGCTAGCGAACATGGCCTCTTCTTTGATTTTACATAAAAGAATCACAACCACTTTAGCAAAAGCTAAAGAGTTGAGAAAATATGTTGAACCTTTGTTGAATAAATCAAAAACTGATTCAACACATTCCAGAAGAACAGTCTTCAGTTATTTGCATAACAAAGAAGTTATCAAAGAATTGTTTGATAATGTTTCTGAAAAAATTTCTTCAAGACCGGGAGGTTACACAAGAATCATCAAGTTGGAAAATAGACTTGGAGACAATGCTGACATGTGTATCATTGAACTCGTTGATTATAATGAGTTGATGTTGAAGGAAGATAAGTCTAAAATCAAAACTAGAAGATCAAGAAGAGGTTCTAGTTCTGCTAAATCTCAAGATACGCCTTCTGCTGAACTTGTTTCAGAGGAGAAACCTAAAGCAGAATCTCCTTCAGCAGCAACAGATGAGATAGTTGCAAATGAGGTTAAAGAAACTACTACTGAATCAACAGAAGAAACCAAAGAGGTTTCAGATAAATCTGTTGAATCTAAAGAAGAAAAAAGTGGAGATTAGAATGAAAAGTAGGTTCATATAAATAATGTTTAAAATTAATTAATACTCTAAATGAGCCAATCGTTTTAGTTGGCTCTTTTTTTTGTTTTAAGAATTGTGAAACCTGTTCCTATTAATTTTATCGTTATTTTATTGTCTTCAATTGTGTGGATGTGATTGTGTTTTTGTAGGATTTTATTTTTTGTGTTCTTTTTAGTTTCAATTTCAATAGTTGAGTAGTCATCGAAACTGAAAATTAGTAACCAGTCTATCAATTTGTTAGTCCACTTTACACAAAGTATTTTTTTGTCTTTGAAATATGATTGTTTGTTAGGTTTGTTTGTAATCCTAAACGAATTGATTTTAAAGAGAACATTGCTCGTGTTGTTTATCTCTTTTCTGATCTCATTGAGTTTTTGGATGAACTTATATGTTTCATGATTTGTGTTGTGTAATTTGGTTTCTGATTCTGAATTGAACATTGGATATCTTATCTGACAATCATTTTGCCCTTCACCTTCAAGATTTATTTCTGTTCCATAATATAAGCATGGCGTTCCGGGTAACATTATAAGCATAGCTAACCCGCATAAATGTTGATCTTGATTGAAGAGTGTAGCTATTCTTTTTTTGATAAAACTTCCTGCTTCATCATGATTGTCTAAGAATGTAACTAAGTCACAATTGGTTTTTTGGTTTAGATTTTTTAGAGATTTTAATCTTTTAATGTAGCTGAATACTGAAAGGTTTGCTTTTGTTAATTCTTTTATTATGTGATTTCCCCAAAAGTCAATGAAAC
>JBDNDT010000206.1:0-5410 GCA_046718985.1 Cytophagales bacterium | reverse complement strand
ATTGAATCTCCTCGCAAAAGGGATTGAGGCATTGTTTGAGCTCCTTTTTTGTGTAGTGCAACGGAACAAAAAAGAGCGAGTGGCGAAAGCCCGGCCGCCCTTAGGCGGTTTGCCCAAATAAAAAAAATGTTAAAACCTATTAAAAAGAGACCTAAACACCTCAAAAGGCATAATTCAGCACCAAATTCCAATGGTGCATATTCACTTTGTTGAACACAAATCTTTCTGATGTGAACTTTCTTTTGTGGTTGTGCTTATACATCCACAAAAACATGACATCTGCTCCTTTGAACATTTTGCTGAATTTGCGTTTGAACATGAGGTTGGTTTGAAGATAACTAGGGAAGGCATATTTGTTTTTTGAAAAATCATTTGCGTCAGGCAAATTGAACAAGCCTTGAGAAAGTTCAAGAGAAGATTTCTTGCTCCAAGACTTTTTTATTCTGAAAACTGAAGCATTTAAATCGGCATATCCTTCGTTTCTTTCTCGGGGCATGAATGTAAAAAATGGGTCTCTCCCCCATTCTCTGGGCATCAAAAATTTTCCTTGTTTGGTGATTCGGGTGTAATTGAAATTTATATCCCAAGTTTTATATACATATCCGATTCTTCCACTTGCCACTAACGATTGAGCTCCTTTTTCGATATATGTTTTTTCTTGATCCGGATGTCCACCATGTCTGATAGCGTTCTGATGAGTGAGTGATAAACCGAGGTAAATCTTGTTTATGGTGTCAAGTTTGAAATTAAAATCCACTTGCGCCATATTGATTCTGAAAACATTATCAACATGATAATGCCAAAGTTGAACATCAGCCCATTTTTTGGGTTTCAGTTTTAGTGAAAAAATGCCAATGCCGTCAGAATAGATATTGTTTGGATATTTTGAGGGCAAACCATTGCTGTTCAATCCGGCGGGATAAACACCCATTGATTGACCAATTGAAAACCAACGAACTGTTGATCGAGGCGAAATTGCCCAAATCCACCCACCTTCAAATTGGATTTTTCGATTAGAATTCCATTCTCCCCAAATGCCCTCTTCTAATGTTCCTCGCATTCTTCCGTCTTGTGGGTTGATGAAAGGAGTGTTAAGTTCAAATCTACCCAATTCAAGTTTCGATTTTGGATTGAAGTGATATCTAATGAACAGGTGTTCTAATCGGTCTAAGTCAAAGCGATTATGCGGTTCTTGAACATCAAAGAGACCGATTTCATAGCGACTCATTTGATTTTTTGGTTTTTTTGACGAACCCAAATCATTTGAGGCAATATTTGCTATTACAAAACCTTCCATTCCAATTTGAAAGCCATAAAAAATTGGTGAATGATATCCCAATCCACCTCCTGTTGCCAAAGCCCAATAATCAGTCATGCCATTGCTGTTGTCAGTTGCCATGAAAAAAGTTCTCATGTTTCCGAAGAATGTTCCTTTTCTCAAAAATTCTTGTAAGGATTTCTCATTTTTGTGCCCATATTCTTGAATTAATTCTATAGTTTCTTGGGAAAATGAGCTGAAAAAAATAGTTTAATATGTTTCATTTTAATACCCCGATTTAATATATGACCAACCTGACTCCTGTCTTTCCACGATGTGACCTATGCCTAGTTTTACAAAAGATACCGATTCGAAGATTAAGGATTTTTCAATCTTCTTTTGCTTCAGGGTATTTTCGCACACCAAGAAATTTACATTTAATTTCAAAAGTTCTTTGATTTTGGATTCATAAGATTGTTTTTCTTTAAAAGCCATTGACACACCCGGCCCATGCAACACCACTTCGATTTTGACGTCATCTTTCCATTCTTGGGTGATGTTTTGTAAATTATGGATAAGCATTTTGTGAACTAAGCTATCACCGCTCACCACTTGAAATACTATTTTGTGTTTTACTTCTTGTGAAAAAGCGAGGCTGAATGCAAGAAGCAAAAAGATGATTAATAAATTTTTTCTCATTTTAATTGATGTTTTGTTTTTGCTTCTGCGATAGGTTTAAAAGGGCCGTATTTATGTTGTTCTTCGGTGAATTGATCGCTGAAAGGACCAAATGGATGGTCAACCGGTTTTTTGGAGATATCAGGCCAATCTTTTGGAAAATGCTTATGGGGTCTTGGCATTGAATTTACGAATGCTGCAACATCCCATGCTTCTTCTTTTGATAAAACATTATTTCCATGTTGCACACCTAATGGCATATTATCGTAAACAAACGAAGCGAACCTTGAAAGCCTAAATAAACCCGCCGCATCATTGTAGCTATTTTCACCCCACAACGGTGGATATAAAAACTCAACATTATTTTCTTTCCATT
Source organism: Cytophagales bacterium (assembly GCA_046718985.1). Taxonomy (GTDB): domain Bacteria; phylum Bacteroidota; class Bacteroidia; order Cytophagales; family UBA9547; genus JBDNDT01. The sequence continues at coordinate 3,098 of JBDNDT010000206.1, read as the reverse complement.
TTCCTTCACCATTAGCTCCATGACAGGAGCTGCATTTTTTAGCGTAAATCAATTTACCTTTTCCAACATCTGCTTTTCGGTCAAGAAAAGCTAAATTTTCCATACCTAATCCTTTTTGATCACTTGAAACTGAATTTATGTTTTTTCCCACCCATTTGATATAAGCCACCATGCTTATCATCTCTTTAGAATTGGTGTCAATTGCTTTTCCATTCAAACTTCTTTCGAAACAATCATTTATTCTGCTTGAAATGGTTTCTACTTTTCCCGATCTTTCTCTGAACTTAGGGTATTCTGAATTTACCTTTGCATAATTGTTACCAAAAGGTTTGGCGCCAGCTTCTAAATGACAGTTTTGACAATTCAAACCATTTCCATTTTTAGAAATTTTACCTTTTGAGCTGAAATAAACTGCTGTATGTTCTATCAACTCTTTGCCATATTTTTCCTCTTCATTTAGCATAGATGAGGATTCAGATTTCCAAATTTTAATTGGGTTTGAATTTGATTTTAAAGGCTTTGTATAAGATTGATTTTGAATTTTTTCATGAAAATAACCATTTGTCATCAAAACAATCACCAACAGAAAAACTGACAACACCATGAAGCTAACAAATGCAACCAGCTTCACTAAAGACAATAAAATCCTATTGATTTCCATACTGAAAACCTAATTTGCTGAATAATAAAAACTTGTGATTTTTTTTAACAAGCACCCTGAGAAATCAGGGTGCAAATAATTTTAATGAGGTAATTTATCTCTGACGAGACCATAAGTCCAAGTGCCAACAATTGCAGAAAGCAAAGTGACAATCACTACTATATAACCTGCGCCGATTTGAGCAAACAAAGGTCCCGGACAAGCTCCTGTGATTGCCCAACCAAAGCCAAACATCAAGCCTCCATACACATTTCCCAAATTAAATTTTTTGGAGTGAAGAATGATTTCTTCGCCATGAATGGTTTTTATATTGAACTTTTTGATGAGCCAAATGCTCAACATGCCCACCATCACAGCTGAACCTATCACACCATACATGTGGAATGATTGGAACCTGAACATTTCCTGAATCCTAAACCAACTCACAATTTCGGCCTTCACGAAAACAATCCCGAATAACATTCCAATAAAACTATACTTGAATTTGCTATACCATTTGCTTTCGATTTGACTCTCATTCACACAAATGGAATCTTGCAAGCGTGTTTCTTCAACATTATCAAATATCTCTTTCATCTCACAAACTCAAAATAAAGGGTAAAACAAAATTTGCTACTATAATGCCTCCTGCCATGAAACAACAAGTTGCCACAAGACTTGGCCATTGAAGGGTTGAAAGACCCATGATGGCATGACCGCTTGTGCAGCCTCCGGCATATCGTGTTCCAAAACCGACTAAAAAACCACCTATAACAAACATGAATAGACCTTTCAATGAAAATAAACTTTCTAGAGAAAATAACTCACCGGGCATCAAACCAGAATAATCATTTATTCCGTAGGTTGCCAATTCTGTTTTCAAGCCCTCAGCGATAATCAGTTCATCAGGATTTTTCAACAACACCATAGCCAAAAGCCCTCCAAAGAAGATACCGCCTACAAAAAACAAATTCCACATTTCTTTTTTCCAATCATATTGAAAGAAAGGAATCTTTGCCGGAATACATGCTGCGCAAATGTGCCTCAATGAAGAACTGATTCCGAATGACTTGTTGCCAATAATCAACAAAGCCGGCACTGTTAAACCTATCAGAGGTCCTGCCACATACCATGGCCAAGGCCTAGAAAACCATTCTAAAACATCCATAAAATCAACACTTAGTTTTCAAAACAACATTAAACTTTAAACAAACAAACTCTTTGAAAAGTGCAATTATAATTGGGCTATAAAAACAGCTCCTTAACAAAGATTCCAACCCCCATAATTAGCACAAACCAACCAAATCCTACTTTCAAATTATCTCCTTTGATTTTTTTGCTCAACAAATCGCCTAAGAAAATTCCTAATACGGCTAACAAAGTCACAGAACCTAAGAGCAACCAATTGATTTTGGTATGAAACACATCGCCCAAAAAACCAATCAAAGATTTAGCTGCAATGATGACTAATGATGTTCCTACTGCTTTTTTAAAAGACAATTTGCTCAAAATCACCAAAGCTGGAATAATCAAAAAACCTCCACCAGCGCCGACAAAACCTGTGAGAGCACCCACTAAAGTACCTTCAAAGAAAATCATACCTATTTTATATTCCGGTTCAGCATTTTCATCACAGTCCACACAAGGTTTGTTTCTGATCATTGAAATGGAGGCAAAAACCATCAAGACAGCGAAGACAATCATCATCAACACATTCTTAGTCAGCACAACAGAACCCAACTCAACAATGTGTGAAGGAATCATAGGCACAATCCAATAACGAGTCAAAAACACTGATATAATGGAGGGAATGCCAAAAATCACCGCAGTTTTCACACTCACTAAATTTTGTTTGAATTTTGGCACAGCGCCAATCAATGAACTGAGTCCTACAATAAAAAGTGAATAAGCGGTGGCTATTAAGGGTTCAATTTCTAAAAGATAAACCAACACCGGAACCGTGAGAATGCTACCCCCACCCCCTATCAAACTCAGTGAAACCCCAATCAAAACCGAAGCAACATAACCTAATAATTCCATGTCTTTGTTTTCTTGATGCAAATGTGATGATAAGAAACATTTTAGTTTGTTACTTTAGTTGCAAATGTGAATCAAAAGTTTCTTTTAATCATTGAAATTTCATTCTCTTTTGAAGATTTCCAAATCAAAGAAAAAGAAGTTAACCTTTTTGACAAACAAAGAAATGTGTATGTGAAACTCACTAAAGATGAGATGTTTGGCAGTTGGAAAAATCCAAACTCATGGGAAAAATATTATAAAGGTATGTGGAAATAATCTGTGTGACTTACATCAATTAACCGAAATATTACCCAATAGAACAGTATGATTCAAAATAATATTAAAAAATAACTACTTTGAATCAAGTTCTCATTAAATCAATATTGCAAAAACTCGTTAAAATCTTTAATATAATCATTCGGATTGTATAAACAAGATG
>JBDNDT010000205.1:0-5411 GCA_046718985.1 Cytophagales bacterium | reverse complement strand
CATTTTTCCATTATAAGTCAAAGAAATTTGTCCCGTTTCCTCACTCACAATCAAAATCACAGAATCCGTCACCTCAGACATACCCAAAGCCGCCCTATGCCTCATCCCATAATAAGCCGGCAATTCATCATTTTCTGAAATAGGCAAAATGCACCTCGCCGCCTTGATTCTTCCTTTTGAGATAATCACTGCACCATCATGCAAAGGACTTGTCTTATTAAAAATCGAAACCAACAATCTCTTGCAAATCACAGCATCAATCGGGTCACCTGATTCTTGATAAAACTTCAATTCAGTTGATTTGGCGAACACAATCAAAGCTCCCGTGCTTGTGGCTGATAATGTTTTTGCAGCATCAATCACTGACACAAAGTCTGTTTTGGGTTCTTCACCAAATTTTCTCCATGCTTTCAGATTGTCTGCATTGAATGTTGTGTTTTTCCCAATCATCAGTAAAAACCTCCTGATTTCCTGTTGAAAAAGAACAATAGCAGCCACAATGCCCACCCCTGCAAATTGGTCTAAAATCCCTCCTAACAACTCCATCTTTGCTACTTTCACCATAAGATAAAGCAAATAAAAAGAAAGAAATCCTACAAGAATTTTTGAAGCAACACTGCCTCTTATCAATTTATAGAGCTGAAACAGCAACAATGCCACCAAAGCAACATCCAAGATGTCTATCCAGCGCATTTCTACAAACCATATAAAAAAAGCAAGAATCATATCTAAGCTTCAAATGTTTTTTTCCAAATCTCAATGCATTGTTTGGCCTCTTTCACATCATGCACACGGAGAATTTTTGCTCCTTGATTCAATGCCAATGTGTTCAGCACAGTAGTTGCATTTAAGGCTTCCTCAGGACTTATCCCTAAGAGCTTGTAAGCCATTGACTTCCTTGAAAGACCGACCAACAACGGACAGTTCAAGATACCAAGATAATTCAAATTTTTGAGTAATACATAATTTTGATCCATAGTTTTTGCAAAACCAAATCCGGGGTCAATGATAATATCCACAACACCTACATTTCTTGCTTTCAACACTTGATTTTGCAACTCTTGAACAACTTCGGCCAAAAAATGCTCATAATGCGTGAGTTCTTGCATGTTTTGGGGTGTTCCTCTCATGTGCATCAACACATAAGGACTTTTGTGAGAGGCAAGCACTTGAAACATTTCAGAATCAAGTTTTCCGCCTGAAATATCATTCACCATTGAAACCCCTCTTTCCAATGCACCCTTCGCAATCCCACTTCTAAATGTATCAATTGAAATCACCAATTCCTTAAACTCATTTTTCAAAGCTTCAATCACAGGAAAAACCCTCTTTGCTTCCTCCTCTTCTGAAATCCAATCAGCATTCGGTCTGCTCGAAAACCCTCCAACATCAATCAAAACAGCACCTTCTTTCAAAAATTGCTCTGCTTTTTTCAACACAGAATCAATCATCATTATCCTGCTTTCAGAAAAAAAAGAATCAGGCGTGATGTTAATCACTCCCATCACAACAGGATGGGTCAAATCTATCAGTTCTCCGCTAGGCAATCGAATTGAAAAAAAATCCATATGTAAAATTTAAGAATAATATCAAATGAAACGTTTTGCTTCGCAAAAGCATTAATTTATTTTCTTGGGCAAACCGCCTTAGGGCGGCTCGGCTTTCGGGGCTCGCTCTTTTTTGTTCCGCTTTGGGCTCCACAAAAAAGGAGCTCAAACAAACCCCTCAATCCGTTTTGCAATCTAAAAAGCAACTAAAACCCACATTGAAATGTTTCCAAATAAGTTTTATAACAAATCAGCCCAAAAATAATCTAAATTTGATAGCCCTCAATCACATTTTGACTAGTTTTGCACACACATTTTCAAAAATGAAAAAAACACAAGAAGAATATCTCTCAGTGGTGTCAAAGTGCAAAAACTTGTTCATGAAAAAAAATCATGATTACGGCACTTCTTGGCGAATCATGAGATTGCCTTCCATCACTGACCAAATCTTCATCAAAGCCCAAAGAATCAGATCCATTCAAGAAAAAGGAGTTCAATTGGTTGAAGACAGCATCAATGAGGAATTTGTGGCCATCGTCAACTATTGTGTCATCGCATTGCTTCAACTGAAACTTGTTTCAGAAACCGAACTCAACATTAACACTGCTCAATTAGAAGAGCTTTACGACGAGGAAGTAAACCTCACATTGAATCTTTTATTACAAAAAAATCACGATTATGGTGAAGCTTGGAGAGACATGCGGGTGAGTTCGATCACTGACATTATTTTAATGAAAATCTTTCGTTTAAAACAAATCGAAGACAACCAAGGAAAAACCTTGGTTTCAGAGGGTGTAGATGCCAATTACAGAGACATAATGAACTATGCTGTTTTTTCGTTAATCAAACTTGAATATATCCAATGAATATTATGAAATTCATCACTCAATTTTGTCGCATATTTGTAGGAGTCTTGTTTGTGATTTCCGGTCTCATCAAACTGAATGACCCTGTAGGCACAGCCATCAAAATGGAAGAATATTTTGAAGTGTTTGCTGAATCATTAGCTTTCTTCAAGATCTTTGTTCCTTTTTCAACCGCCATTTCGGTAATTTTTTGTGTGGCAGAAGTTGTCTTAGGTATTGCTGTTTTATTACAATATCGAATGAAAATCACCATGTGGGGAATGATGTTGTTGATTTTATTTTTTAGTTTCCTCACTTTCTATTCAGCTTATTTTGAAAAAGTTACCGATTGTGGTTGTTTTGGAGATGCCATAAAACTAGAACCTTGGCATTCGTTTTGGAAAGACATCATTTTGCTTGTCATGATTTTGCCACTTTTTTTGCAAATGAATCGCTTAAAATCAGTTTTCAGCAAAAAAACAGGTGATTATGTGATGTTGGGATTCACTTTTCTTTGCTTTTTCATGGCTTATTGGGTGATGAATCACCTTTCTTTCATTGATTTCAGGGCTTACAAAGTCGGAGCCAGCATTCCTGAAAACATGAAATTACCTCCCAATGCAAAACCTGACATTTTCGAAATCAAATACTCTATGAAAAACCTTGTTTCCGGTGATGAAAAAACAATCACTGACAAAGAATATATGGAAAGCAAAATTTGGGAAGACACCACTTGGCAAATCACCTCAACCGCACCTCCTAAACTGATACAAAAAGGGGATAAACCCAAAATCACAGATTACAGAATATTCAACACTGAGGGCGATGATTTCACCCAAGAAAGTTTTGAAGGAGAAAAAATCATCATTTTATTAGAACATGCAGACAAAGCCTCTCCAAAGCCCTCAAAAAAAATAGCCACCTTAATCACAAGCGCTCAAGAGAAAAAAATGACGGTTTGGGTTGTAACAGGTTCTGACTATAAAACGTATGAACCTTTCAGGCATGAGTGGCAGTGGTCAGCACCTTTTTTCAATGCTGATCCTAAGGTAATTAAGACCATTATCAGGTCTAATCCGGGCATCATGCTGTTGAAAGATGGAGTTGTGAAAGCCAAATGGCATCACAATGACACACCCGAATTAAAAGAAATTGAAAAAAAACTGAAAGGCTGATTTTTAAGCCGTCAATTGGATGATTAGATTTGTTATAAGAAGAATTTTTTATGGTTCCTTGGTGGTGATAGGTGTGTTGATTGCGGTCTTCTTCATCTTTCATGTGCTTCCAGGTGACCCCGTGGCCATGATTGTCGGACAAAGAACTGACGTTGCCAATGTCGAAATCATTAAAAAAGAATTGGGTTTAGACAAACCATTGATTGTTCAACTAGGGCATTATATCAATGATGTTTCTCTCATTTCTATTCATGAAAACAATGAAAAAAACCAAACCAAATATGAATATACCAAATTAATCCCACTTGGTGAAAATGTATTAGTTGCAAAAAGACCTTACCTTAGAAGATCCTTTCAGAGTGGCAAAAGGGTTGATGAAATCATTTGGGAACATATGGAGGGTACTTTTTGGCTCACCATGACCGCTATGCTTTTTGCCACTGTTGTGGGAATCATTTTCGGTGTTTTTTCTGCATTGAAGCAAAACAGCTTTTGGGATCATACTTTGGTTGTGATTTCTATTTTGGGAATTTCTGTACCCTCATTTGTTGCTGCCATTTTAGTGATTTGGGTTTTTGCCGTTCTGTTGGGTGATTTCACAGGTCTAAACGTGACAGGTCAACTTTGGGTAACCGACCCCATCAAAGGAAGATATTTAGAAATTAAAAACCTTATTTTACCCGCCTTCACTTTAGGTTTGAGACCCTTGGCAATCATTGTTCAACTCACCAGAGGTGCAATGTTGGAGGTGTTATCTCAAGATTATATCAGAACCGCAAGAGCCAAAGGCTTAACTTACTACAGGGTAATCATCAAACATGCACTCAAAAATGCCTTGAACCCTGTTATCACCGCCGTTTCAGGATGGTTGGCTTCATTGATGGCAGGTGCTTTCTTTATTGAATTGGTTTTTAATTGGAAGGGATTAGGTTTGGTCGCAATCAAATCGGTGGACAGTTTAGACTTTCCTGTGGTGATGGGTTGCACTCTTTTTGTGGCAGTGGTGTTTGTTGTGGTCAATATCTTGGTGGATATTCTTTATGCCGCTATTGACCCAAGGGTAAGATTAGAGTAATATGAAGATTTATTTAGTTGGCATCACAGGTTCCGGCAAATCAACATTCGGTAAAATCTTAGCAGAGCGATTAACATATAAGTTTATTGACTTAGACCGTTTCATTGAAGAAAAAGAAGGTTTATCTGTTAGTGATATTTTCAAAAAAAAAACTGAACCCTATTTCAGAAAAGTTGAAAGCGAATGCTTGAAAGAAACTTTTCATTTCGAAAACATTGTTGTTGCCACAGGTGGTGGTGCCCCATGTTTTCATGAGGGAATCTCAAAAATAAATCAACATGGGATTAGCATTTGGCTCAATCCTCCTCTTGAAACCATTGCCATGAGGCTTAACCAAAACCCTAATGTTTCTCAAAGACCAATGTTTGAAAATACCGAATTGGAAGGAATTTTATCATTTTTAGAAATAAAATTATCTGAAAGAAAAGCATTTTACGCTCAAGCACATTATGAACTTAATTCCGCATTTCCGGAAAAAGATGATTTGGAAAGATTGATTTCTGTTGTTAAATCGTAAACTTCGAAGTTTATTAAAAGCTTCTATTCAAATCCAACAAATCAAAGCTTTTTTAATTTTTGAAGCGAGAAACCTTGTAAAAAATACTTGAAAAGCGATTTCTACAAAGCCTCCCCATATCCCCCCTCACCAAAACTGAGCGGGTGCGGGTTGGTGTTTCATGTGATGCCAGCGGTAACCCAAGACCACTTCGTGTGTGCCTGATGAATATTGTGCCAGTTTGCTGGTGGTGTAGTCGAAACTGTATCCCAA
>JBDNDT010000204.1:0-5453 GCA_046718985.1 Cytophagales bacterium | reverse complement strand
AACAGGCGTTTGGCTCAATGGCGGGTGAAGTGGTTAATTGAACATTCTACCTCGCATCAACTTTTGTGGTGTATTGACAGTTTAGTGCTCCGAAACCCGCCCGAACGCAAAGCCCGAAAACGTTAGCAGTAATGCCAGCAGACCGCAAAAGCAACCTTAAAAATATCATCCGACAACATTTTGACTATCTTTGTATTGACAGAAAATTAAATGAAACAAAGAATTTACATAGACACTTCAGTAGTTGGCGGTTACTTTGACGAAGAGTTCAAAGAGGCGACAATTAAGCTGTTTGAGCGGCTCGACAATAACGAAATTATTTTTGTAGTTTCTGACCTGCTCGACCTTGAGTTAATAAACGCACCGCAACAAGTTAGAGAACACTTACTAAAATATTCTGCCGACAAATTCCAAAGAGTTGAATTGACAGAAGAAGCTATAAAACTTGCTGACACTTATATTGACGAAAAAGTAGTTGGCAAAACAAGTTTACAAGATTGCCGACACATTGCTTTAGCGACCATTCACAAGGTTGACGTTTTAGCAAGTTGGAACTTTAAACATATCGTAAACCTTGACAGAATTAAGGGCTACAATTCTGTGAATTTACGACTTGGATATTCAATGATTGAAATAAGAAGCCCAAAAGAATTAGTAAATTATGGAAACGACTAAAAAAGAAAAACAGTTTGATGCTGTAAAAATGATGAGAGAAATCAGAGAGAAAATAAGCTCTGAAACACAAAATATGACATTTGAGGAGTTGAAAGCGTATATCAAACAAAAACTCGCTGACAACAAAACAAAACTTGTTGGACAGTAGCAATGACGACAGAAGGCACTACTGCTAACATGGGTTTTGCGTCAGGCAGGGTGCCGAGCAAACTTGGAGCTTTGTGCTTCTATTCAAGTTCAGTGCTGTTTGACAGTGAAGTGCTCCGAAATCCCCCACTGCGGTAAGCGGCAAAACGTTATGTGCCATTTTAGAGAGACACCCTACAACTAATGGAGAAACTAAAAATATATTTTGAAAGTGTTGGTTTTGACAATTTATCTATTGACAAAATAACAAGTTGCTTCAAACAGAAAAAGTTTGAAAAAGGGGACTATTTTGTAAAAGAAGGTAGAACTTCTTTGCAAATAGGTTATATTGAAGTTGGACAATTTCAGTATTACTCTATTACTGACAATGGAGAAGAACGAACAACTTATATTTCGTTGCCTAATACTTTTGTGACTTCACTACTTACTTACCTCACAGAAACACCAGCAAGAGAAAATATAAGAGCCTTGACAAATACTACCCTTTGGACTATTGAAAAAAAAGAAGTCATTGCTCTACAAAACGATATTCCAAGTTTCAAAGACTTTTACATTAAACTTATTGAATGGCAAATTTGCTGCATTGACAAAGCAAAATTTGACCTTATTATGCTAACTGCGGAACAGCGTTATGAGAAAGTAATGAGAGAAGAACCTGAACTACTACAACAAGTACATTTACAATACATTGCCTCAATGTTGGGCATTACACCAAGACATTTGAGTAGATTGAGAAATAAAATTTAGCCAAAATTTACTTTTAGACATTTGTCCAGAAGATTGACTGGGCATTGAATGAACTTTGCATCGTAATCAATTAAATAATTTACGAAATGAAAAAAAATCTTCTTTTGGTATCAATGCTTCTAATAGCAAGCATCGCCACCGCACAGGACGAGTTTCCTAAAAACACGTTAAGCATCAATGCTTTTCGTAATCCTTCCATTGGTTTGGAGTACCAACGCAAACAGTTTTCAGTTCACGCTGGCTACTACCCTACCAACTTTGAAAGCGGTGTAACTACCGAGTTTTTAAAAGCAGGTGTAACTTATTGGTTTTTGCCTGTTGGTAAAAAAGAAATTCCCTCATCTTTTTATGGTGGCTTATCTTACCTACGTGGTATGACAAGAGATTACAAAGACAAAAACGCTTTTGGCATAGAAGCAGGCTTTCGTTGGTATATCTGGCAAGGTTTAAACCTACGTATCGGGGTCATTGCTCTTACAGCAGAAGGGCAAAGCTTAAAAATTAATCCAACCCCAAGTATTAGTTATTCATTCAAATTCTAAGCACTTCTATCAATGAAATCAAAATTAATATTAGTAATGATTGCTTTTTTTTATGACCAAAATTGCAATTGCACAAAATAAACTTGCTCAAAGTACACAAATAGAAATTGGTGTTGGATTTGTTCAACCCAACTTTTTGAAAGGAACAGAATTGATACGTTCCTACAACTTGCGCCAAAATGGACTAAGTTATTATGCTGACAACAACGGAAACAGAAATGCAGTAGGAAAATATTCATCAAGTACAGGATATAACTTTAACATTGGCTTTTATAAGCCAATTAAAAAAGTAAATGGTTTAATGTTAGGTGCATTGGTAAGAAATGCACAAACAGGTTCAAATCCTGAAAAAGGCGGATATAGTGAAGCATATTTTTTCAATTTTATCACTGCCGGAATAGCTGCAAAGTATTATCCGTTTAGTAAAAATAATTTGTTTGTGAAAGCAGATTTTGGGTTAGCGGCTGTGCTAACCAAAAACAGATTTTTGAATGCAACCCAACAACAAGAAATCTTTCATCAGTTTGGTATAGGAACATCGTTTGGATTTGAAACTGGCTATGCCTTTCAGATATTCAAAGATAAATCCAAAGCAATTGAAATCAAAACAGGTTATCAACTTGCTAACACAAGAGTTGAAGTAAATGTAATTGGTGATGATAATTGGCAATTTGGAGCAATCTATTTTGGAACATCTTTTAACTTTTAAAGTTAAGAAAAATGAAAACAGAAAAAATAATTGGGATATTGCTTATCATTGGGGCAATAGGTGTACTTATACCTTACACCATTTTAACAATCATTTTTGATTATCCTGACATATTACGACAAGAAACGAGTGTTATCTTGACAAAATTTCACGAAGGTGGAAATCGTTTAATATGGACTTGGTGGGCATTTGCTATTTTAGGATTACCCCTTTTAAAGGCCTACATTTTAATTGGGCAAAAGTTAGAAAATAGATTTTATTTTGTTCGTTGGGCTACTACTTTGGGTATAATTGGTTTAATTGTACAAATGCTTGGATTGTTACGTTGGACTTTTGTAGTACCTGTTTTAGCCAATAACTTTATAACAGGAAACGAAATGACTAAGGAAGCTAGTAAAGTAGCATTTCAAGTGGTGCATCAATATGGTGGTGTCGTTTTAGGCGAACATATTGGACAGTTATTTACGATTACTTGGACAATTATGATAACTTCGGCTATTTCTCAACTCAAACTATTTCCTAAATGGATAATTTGGTTAGGTTACATTTCATCTATCATTTACATATTAGCACAAACCGAACTTTTTGCTACCGTTATGCCAACAATTTCAGTAATTGGTTGGGCAGGTTTTTTAGGCAGCACTCTTTGGATAGTTTGGCTAATGATAATTGGTGTAAAAATGTTAAAAATACGAATTGACTAACGACAGAAAAACGGCACATAACAAGCGTTTGGCTCAATGGCGGGTGACGTGGTTAATTGAACATTCTACCTCGCATCAACTTTTGTGGTGTATTGACAGTTTTGTGCTCCGAAATCCGCCACTGCGGCAAGCGGCAAAACGTTGGCGGTCATTGTAAAAGACGACTGCACCGAGACAAAAACAATTAAGAAATGAAAGTAATAGGTTTCAATTTTACAAAAAACGACTTTAGGTATTGTGTTCTTAACGGGACTACTAACCCACCGACAATTATTGAAAAAAATAAAATTGTCTATCCAAATAATATGCAAACGGCTGATTTAATGGAGTGGTTTGAAACCCAATTGTCGCTAATCATTGACAAGCACCAACCCAATCAGATTGCTCATAAAATTTCATTGAATGTCACTACGCTTGACCAGATTAGAAATTCTTGCTACCCACAAGGTATTTTGAATTTACTATCCAAGAAAAAGAACATTCCTATTAACAGCTATTCGTCAAGTGCAATTAATGCAACCAAATTCGGACAAACAAAAAAGACTGACGTTTACGCTCACATTGACCCAATAATTGGAACACACCCACCCTATTGGGATAAATCCACAAAAGACGCTGTGTTAGTAGCGTGGTTTAATTTAATGTAGATGACAGGAACAAAACTTGATAAATTTCAAATTATTGACCACTTAGGTAATGGTCATTTCGGACACGTATTCCTTTGTTATGACCCATTTCTTCAAAAGGAAATAGCAATAAAGGTTATCAAAGTTCCCGACCCTTCAAAATTCGTTAACGCTGTTAAAGAAGGACAAACACTTGATTTATGCAGACACAAACATATTGTTGATGTAAAAGACGTTAGAGCTTCACTATTCAATGGAGAGCCAGTAGTTTTAATTATAATGGAGTATTTGTCAAAGGGTTCAATCCAAAAACATATTGAGAAGCGTTTTATCTCTGTTAAGGAAGCATTCAAAATCACTCAACAAAGCTTATTAGGTCTTGAACACGCACACAATAACAATGTACTACATAGAGATATTAAACCGGGAAACATAATGTTTGGAGATAATGGTGAAGCCAAACTTTCAGACTTCGGTTTAGCAATAAACTATCACGTTGACCCAAGCGATATTCTAGGATATAGACCGCACCAACCACTTGAAGTAATAGAAGGAAATCCTATGAATAAGCTTAGCGACATTTATGCTACAGGTATTACTTTATACAGGTTGCTTAACAATACTAATAATCTTCCATTCACTTTTTCAACTATTGACGAATGGAAAAAAGCAGTAAAAAAAGACCTTTTTCCACCAAGACAGTATTTACCTCATATACCAGACAAAGCAGTTAAAATACTTCACAAATCAATCCATAAATCAACCGCAACAAGATTTCAAAATTGCACAGAGTTTAGACAGGCACTTGAAAAAATTAACTTCAACATAGATTGGGTTTACATAGACAGCGATAATTGGTCAGGATATTCAAATGGAGATAATTACACACTAAATAAGTATAGAAAAAGAACAGGTTGGTTTATAGACTTCAAAAAGAATGGAACACGTAAAAATGAACATTGTTACGCCAACTTACCTGACGACAAAGTGGATGAAGTTTTCTTTAATACAATCAAAGACACAACTTTGGTATGACAATAAACAGCGACATAAAAAGAGAACAACGAACCGCCAACAGCCGTTTGCCGCAATGGGGGCTGACGTGGTTAAATCAAATGAAGTGCTTCTATCAAATTTTGTGCTTGGTTGACCGTTTTATGCTCCGAAACCCGCCCGAACGCAAAGCCCGAAAACGTTGGCAGCGATTTTACCAAGACAATGAAATTTCCATTTGACACATCAGAACAAGACATTCTTGACTTTGAGAAATTACTCAAGGACAATGGATTGACAATTCAAACTA